>CP019155.1:300000-525233 GCA_002844335.1 Haloarcula taiwanensis | reverse complement strand
ACTCTTCGAGGTCACAGTGTGCGTGGGCCCTGGCTGTTCGAGTAGCTCGAACTGGCATCACACTACAGCCGGTTTATATACTAACGCCGTCCGGATAGTTGGCTGTCCAGTTGGAGCGTGACCACTGCGCGCCGAACCTGAGACTATCCACCGATGCGAGAGCTGTCATACATTCTGAATATCGGTAGTCAACCGCGGGTGAGCGATTGGACACACGAATCCGCGGTGTGTCGAATACGTGCCTGTGAGGGTCGAGATTGCACTGTACCGGTCGGAAGGTGTTGCGACGCCCTGCCGTCGACACCGTTCGGAAAGTTCGAACGGCTATCCACTCTGACGTGGCACGTACTGACAGTATGGCACGAGCAGTTCAGACGAGAGTGTTTCGACTCTCTGTGCGTCTGGTATCGGACAGGGATTGCCCGCAGCGAGGGACAATACAGTAGCGCAAGCGGAACAGTCGGGAGTGGCTGTGCCTGACTTAGACCCTCTCAAGGCCCCTTTCGTCCCTGTGCAGACTTGCTACGGTTCATAATAACGTTTATCACGAAAGATTGTGTCATGGCGAGTGTTGCGATGCACGATACAGTCAGCCGTCGAACTGTCATGAAGAGCATTGGTGCCGCAGGCGCTGTCGGACTCGCAGGCTGTTCGACAGACGGTGGGAGTAGTGGCAACACCATCAGCATGGGCATCCTAATGGGGGTAACAGGTGGGCTGTCCGAAGTAGGCCCCGCAATTCGAGATGCAGCAGAACTAGCTGTAAAGCAGGTCCGAGACGCGGACAACGGGTTCGCAGTCGATACGCAGTTCGAGAACACGGAGACCAAGCCGAGTCGGGGCGTGAGTGGTGCAGAAGCCCTCGTGAACGCCGGGTATCCGATGATCTGCGGGGGACTGGCGTCGTCAGTGACGCTGCAGGTCGCCGAGAACGTTGCCATCCCGAACCAGACGGTTATGTGTTCACCATCGGCGACGTCGCCTGATGTTTCCTCGCTCGAAGATAACGACTTTGTGTACCGGACACCGCCAACGGACAAGCTGCAGGGGTCGCTGCTGGCACAGATAGCGGCCGAACGGCTTGAGAAAGAGAGTGCAGCCATCCTCTTTCTCAATAACGCGTACGGGAACGGCCTGTCGAACGGTTTTACCAAGACGTTCGAGTCGGAGTACGGCGGTGAGGTGCTGAATCAGGTCTCGTACTCGGCGGGTCGGTCCTCCTACACCTCACAGTTGCAAAACGCTCTTGATGGCGACCCGGGAACGCTCGTGATCATCGGCTACCCCGAGAGCGGGAACAAAATCTTCCGGAACTTCTACGAGAACTTTGACAGAGCGGACATGGATATCCTGGTCCCAGACGGACTCAGGGCCGATGACTTGCCCGGGAACGTGGGACACGATATGACAAACGTCCGCGGAACCAATCCGTCCTCGGCCGGTCCGGGAATCGAGTACTTCAGGTCGGCATACGAGGAGGAGTACGGCTCTGCACCGGGGCCGTTCAATCAGCAATCGTTCGATGCTGCGGCAGTCCTCATGCTGGCACGCGCAGCAGCTGGTGAAGATGACGGGACTGCAGTCCGGGATCACATGCGGGCAGTCACAGACGCCGGTGGCGAAACGGTCGGCCCTGAACCCTGGGAGAGGGCGTGTCGCTTGCGGCCGAAGGGACCGAAATCAATTATCAGGGAGTCTCAGGCCCAGTCGAGTTCGATGACAATGGTGACCTCGCCAGCGCCGTGTACAATTACTTCAGGTACACAGAGAACGGCACAGAAAACATCGAGCAGGTCGAAGTCTAACGGAAACGTCGCTGGGCTTTCTCACTCACAGTTGCCTGTGTTCCAGAGACGGTCATCTCGGACGATGGTGTGACACAACCGTGACTCAGGTCGTCCTATACACAGTCTCTGTGGCAGGACTGGTGCGATAGTCATTGTCAGACAACCGAAAGACTATAATCAAATACCGTTATACTCATGAACTGATGTCTCAGTACGCAGCACGCGTCGAAGCGATGGATATCAGTGGCATCCGTGAAGTCTTCGAGGCGGCAGGCGAAGACGCAATAAATCTGGGTCTCGGCCAGCCTGATTTTCCCACTCCAGAGCACGCTCGGGAGGCAGCGGTGAGTGCGATTCAGGATGGGATGGGTGATTCATACACCTCCAACAAGGGGATTCCAGAACTCAGAGCGGCTATTAGTGACCGCTACGCCACCGACAACGGGCAGGACATCCCGCCCGAAAACATCATTGCTACTGCCGGGGCAAGTGAGGCCATTCACGTTGCAATCGAGGCCCATGTCCGGCCAGGCGACGAAGTGCTTTGCCCTGACCCCGGATTTCTGGCCTATGAACAACTGGTCTTACTCGCCGGCGGCGAACCAAAGCGGGTCGAGCTCAGGGACGACCTGACACTCGACCCCGCCGCCGTTGAGGATGCCATCACGGAGAACACGTCGCTGTTTATCGTTAACAGTCCAGCGAACCCTACCGGCGCGGTGCAATCGAAGCGAGACATGGCAGAGTTCGCGCGGATCGCGGACGAACACGAGCTTATCTGCCTCTCCGATGAAGTCTACGAGAAGATTGTCTTCGACGGTGAACACCATTCGCCGGCTGAATTTGCCACCTCTGATAGGGTAATCCAGGCCAGCGCGTGCTCGAAAACGTACTCGATGACAGGCTGGCGGCTCGGTTGGGTAGCGGCCAGTGCAGAGCGAATCGAGCGGATGCTTCGAGTGCACCAGTACGTGCAGGCGTGTGCCAGCGCTCCCTCACAGTACGCTGCCGAAGCGGCGCTTACTGGCCCCCAGGAACCGGTTCGAGAGATGGTGTCTGCTTTCGAGGAACGACGAAACGTTCTCCTCGATGGGCTGGAGGATATCGGCCTCGACACGCCGGTGCCGAAGGGGGCGTTCTACGCGATGCCTCACGTCCCAGACGGGTGGACCCAGAAGGTGCTGGACAACGATGTCATCGTGGTCCCTGGCGAGGCGTTTGGGCCGAGTGGACGGGGACAGGCGCGAATTTCGTATGCCACGAGTACAGCTGAACTGAAAGAGGCGCTGGAAGTGATGCGAACGGTCACGAATTCGCTGTAGGGTGCCGCTGGCACTCGTGCTTGACTGTCCCGTCCGACGAGCGGCGTCACATTTCTCGTCGCGGGCGTCTGCGTCCGTGTCGGTGTCTCTCTTGCTACGCCACCTGCAAGAGAACTCCGCTGGATAAAGAGAGCATGACTCCCTTTTGTTATTCGTTGCCATGTGTGGTGTTAGCAAGAAATTGGGACACAGCTTCGCTTCTCTCGGATTCTATGACGATTTTACATCAAGATTTTTAACACTGGGTACAGAGCACAAACGTATGGCGGCCCGAGACTACTACAACCGTGGACAGAATATAGTGTACAACCGCCCAGTACTCGTTCTATTCGCGGTTATCGGCGTGTTTCTCGTCTTCGATATCTTTCGACAGTTAGAAACTGGCACGATTGCCGCCACAGATCTCATGAGCTATCTCTGGAACGGCCTGGTACTCGGGATGTCGCTTGGACTGGCTGGCGTCGGCCTCTCAATGACATACAGCATCCTCAATTTCGCGAACTTCGCCCACGGAGACTTGATTACGAGCGGTGCGTTCGCCGGATGGGCGACGGCGTTTCTGATTGCCGGCCTAGGTGAATTTTCCGTCGAAGCGCTCGTCCTCATCGGCGGCCCGATCGCAGTCGGCTCGAACGAACTTGGAATAAACGTCGTCAATACCCCACTGGCCCTGCTGGCTGGCTTACTCGTCGCTGCGGTCCTGACAGCTGCCCTTTCGCTCTTGCTGGACCGAATCGTGTTCAGGCCGATGCGTAGCGCCGACGGTGTGACGCTGATGATCGCCAGCGTCGGTGTCGCACTGTTTCTTCGTAATCTCATCACCTATTCGTTCCTGACTGATAGCCGCGGACTGACAGGCGGAAACGTCCCCCAGTTTACTCTGGCGGGTGTCACGTTTGGCGGACACCAGATTACGCTGGTCGTCGTCGCCGCACTCCTGATGCTTGCTACCCACGTTCTGCTCCAGTACACCAAAATCGGCACCGCGATGCGTGCAATGGCTGCGAACAAAGACCTCGCGAAAGTCACAGGCATCCCGACAGAGCGCGTCGTCAAACTCACCTGGAGTATCGGCGGCGGGCTTACCGGGTGTGCAGGCTTTCTTATCGCATTACAGCAGGGAACGCTCACAGTAACAATGGGATGGGACCTGCTGTTACTGGTGTTCGCAGCGGTCATCCTCGGCGGTGTCGGTTCGATTTACGGGGCAATGGTCGGCGGTGTCATCCTCGGAATCGTGAGCCGACTCGCACTCGTCTGGATTCCGGCCAGTTTCCTTCTGGTCGCGGCGTTCGTTATGATGATCGTCATGCTGCTCGTCCGCCCGTCGGGGCTGTTCAGCGGGAGGACGACGGCATGAGTACGGGTTCTATTCAGGCACGGGCTGAGGGGTGGCTTGGCAACAACGACGTGCGCTTGCTCATCGCCCTGGCCCTCGCTATCGGGGGCTTGTACGCGCTTTTCAGTGCTGTTCTCGGGTTCCAACTGAATGGCACGGTCAACACGCTCCGGCGCGTCGCCTTCCTTTCGGCGATTTATGCTATGTTAGCGCTCGCGCTGAACCTCCAGTGGGGATACGCAGGCCTGTTCAATCTCGGTGCGGCTGGATTCATGGCCATCGGCGTTTACACGATGGGGATACTGACCGCTCCAGTGACAGCCAGTCCGCCCGGCTTCGGGCTGCCACTTCCGGTCGCGATTCTGGGTGCGCTACTCGTGACCGGGGTCACTGGCGGCCTCGCAGCATTACCTGCGATCCGACTCCGTGCTGATTATCTTGCAATCGTGACTGTCGCGTTCTCGGAAATCGTGCGTCTCACATTCCGTGCGCCGGAGTTCGCGAACACCCGCATTGCCGGCGTTGCATTCGGAACGGGCGGTGCGACGGGCCTGTCCTTGCCATCGAACCCGATCCGGATTCTCTTTTACACGGACCCTGCCGCAACAGCCCCAGCACCCAATGCGCTGGGAACGGCGATATTCAGTGTCGTGGCACCGCTGGGAATCGAGGAGACGCTGGTTATCGGCTGGGCGTACGTGATTGTGTTATGCCTCTGTCTCGGCCTCTTGTACTGGCTGATGATCCGCCTCGGGAAGTCACCCTTCGGCCGGGTCCTCAAGAGCATCCGCGAGGACCAGCAGGTCACGCAAGCCCTGGGGAAGGACACGCGCCGATTCAAGATCAAGACATTCGCGCTCGGCTGTGCGCTCATGGGGCTCATCGCTATTCTCTGGCGTCTCTCTGGCGGGTATGCATCGCCACGGATGTTCAAGCCGATACAGACGTTCTACATCTTCATTGCGCTGTTTATCGGTGGGACCGGGTCGCCAACGGGAAGCATCGTCGGCGGTGCGCTGTTCGCCAGTCTGCTCTTCGAGGGCCCCTCGTTCATCCGGCGGGTTGTGGCGGAGTACCTCCAGCTCAGCAACGCTCCCGATACGCTTGTCGGTGCTATCGCCGAGTTAGGAACCCTTGATGTCACACCATTGCTGGCGTATTCCGTGCAGGACGTGAGCATCTCTGCGCTCCGGCTTATGCTGTTAGGTATTGTTCTGGTGTATCTCATGCAACGGCATCCGGAGGGTCTGCTGGGTCATCGAAAAGCAATCGCATCGAGTGTTGACCTCTCACGACAGGAGCCTCGCGAGGATGACAATGAGTAAGAACGCACAAGCAAGACAGAGCGGCCAGACCCAGAACGGACAGCAAGAACAGATACTCAAAGTGAAGAACCTGCGAAAGACGTTTGGCGGTATTACCGCCGTCGCTGATGTCTCATTCCACGTGGAGAAAGGGACTATCACTGGTCTGATTGGTCCGAATGGAGCGGGCAAGTCGACGACATTCGACCTCATTACCGGGGTGCAACGTCCAGACGGGGGTGCAGTCGAGTTCAACGACACGGAAATAACGGGGTATCGATCAGATCAGGTCGCAAATCAGGGCCTCGTCCGGACTTTCCAGATAGCCCGAGAGCTCTCGGAGATGACCGTGCTTGAAAACCTGATGCTGGCACCGCAGGACCAGGCCGGCGAAGCAGTCTGGCGGGCGGTCCTCCGCGAGCCAGAACACAGGTCATCGAGCAGGAAAAGATACTCCGAGAACAAGCATGGGAGATGCTCGAACTATTCGAGATCGAACACGTCGCGCACGAATCTGCCGGCAATCTTTCAGGGGGCCAACGGAAGCTGCTTGAGATGGCGCGTGTGCTCATGACCGATCCCGAGATGGTACTGCTGGACGAACCGCTTGCGGGAGTCAACCCAACACTCGAAGAGAAACTCATTGACCGGTTGCAGACGCTCAAAGAGCAGGGCTACACCTTCCTCTTCGTCGAACACGACATGGACGTTATCATGAATAACTGTGATACGGTCATCGTGATGCACCAGGGGAGTGTCCTCACAGAGGGGCAACCGGACGCAGTGAAAAACAACGACAAAGTCCTCGATGCATATCTCGGGGAAGAGGTGACAGTATGAGCTTACTGTCAGTACAGCAACTGGACGCCGGGTACGGTGATCTGCAGATTCTCACAGAAATTGACATGGAGGTCGGACAGGGTGAGTACATCACTATCGTCGGCCCGAACGGCGCGGGCAAGTCCACTGTCATGAAGTCTGTGTTCGGATTGACGACGTACATGGGGGGTGAAATCGTATTCAATAACAGGGACATTGCCGGTGAACAACCGGAAGACATCATCTCATACGGGTTGAGTTTCGTTCCACAGAGCAACAACGTGTTTGAACCGCTGACGGTCACAGAGAACCTCAAGATGGGTGCATACACGCTCGATCAGTTTCCCGAGGAGCGGCTACAGGCTGTTTACGACCGGTTCCCGATACTGGAAACCCGGTCGGAGCAGAAAGCAGGGACACTGTCAGGCGGGCAACAACAGATGCTGGCGATGGGCCGTGCGCTCATGCTTGATCCCGACCTGTTACTGCTTGACGAACCCAGCGCAGGCCTGGCACCGGATCTCGTCGATGAGATGTTTGACCGCATCGACGAGATCAACGACGCCGGTACCGCTGTGCTCCTCGTCGAACAAAACGCCAAAGAGGCATTGCGGCGGTGTGATCGCGGTTATGTCCTTGTACAGGGGCAGAATCGACACGAAGACAGCGGTGAGGCACTTCTCAACGACCAACAGGTCCGCGAGGACTTCCTCGGCGGGTAGCTCCTGTCGCCCAGCACTGGCTTAGAGGGCTTTTTGCCGAAGGAAACAGTCTACGTGAGACACTCTACGGGCCGTTGAGTCGTTTCGGGCTGGTGGGTCCATGGTGGCGATAATCAGTGCACGGATTTCAACGCTGCAGCCCCGGATTCAGCGAAATTATGGGAGTTTGATATATTTGACCCTTCACAGCACACCGTTATATCAATACATCCGCATTACCGTCTGAATGTACGCTCTGTTACCAGTATCACAAGATAGAGGGTGTGAATATAATAGTTCAATATATTTTACTTAGCCCCTGACTCCACGCCGCTTCGGACCAGTAACTGTCACCGTTCACACCGGCATAGTATCTGTTACGTGTGAACGATTGTCGCACAAACAATAAGTATCTTCCATGTCAGACTTCGCATATGCAACCGGGCTTGAACCCTACCGCCTGCCCTGCAGGTCAGCTGTCCCGGCAGTTAATGGACTGGGCACTGCCCTCCGCCACAGCCCCGTCTTTTACATTTTCGACATTTAAACTGGCGTAGACCGCTAGCGCACAGGTGGTCCCTGTGCCCTGGCGGAAAACGCCAGCCTTGAACACGCTCGGAGAGCTGTACCCAGCGGCTGTTCGGGTCATCAGGGTCTGTCGAGGGAACGTCTATCGAATATACAAACATCATCGAAAACAATGAACATGAAAAACGAAGCAGGAAACGCGGACTTGCCAGCGCCCGTCAGACAAGACTCGGAGCTAGTCCAGGTACTGGATGCTGAAGGCAACGTATTACCGCAGGCGTCTGTCCCTGATCTCTCAGATAGGCAGTTACTTGAGCTGTATGAGACAATCAAGCTCGCCCGTCACTTCGATCAGCGGGCGATCAGCTTCCAGCGACAGGGGCGACTGGCGACGTACGCACCAATGACCGGGCAGGAGGGGTCACAGGTCGCCACGAGCTTTGCGCTTGCCGAGCAAGACTGGCTGTTCCCGACTTACAGGGAGCACGCGGCGAAGTACGCTCACGGAATGGAGCTGGCATCCCTCTTCGAACCACTAAGAGGCTATCGGGAAGGATATGCAATCCCTGAAGGTGTCAACGTGATGCCGGAGTATATTCCGATAGCAACCCAGGTTCCGCAGGCTATGGGAATGGCCTGGGGACACAAGCTACAGGGCAAGACGGATACGGCCGTCCTGTGTCATCTCGGTGATGGTGCGACCTCCGAAGGAGACTTCCACGAAGGACTGAACTTCGCCGGGGTATTCGACGTCCCTGCTGTGTTCGTCTGTAACAACAACCAATGGGCGATTTCGGTCCCCCGAGAGCGACAGACTGCGAGCGAAACCATCGCTACAAAGGCACAGGCATACGGTATCGACAGCGTTCGTGTCGACGGACTGGACCCGCTCGCGGTCTACAAAGTCACCAGTGAGGCACTGGAGAAAGCTCGGAATCCAGCTCCCGGAGCGCTGCGGCCAACGCTTATCGAATCTGTCCAGTATCGCTTCGGCGCTCACACCACTGCGGATGACCCGTCCGTCTACAGAGACGAATCGGAAGAGGAGGCCTGGCGAGACCGCGACCCTGTGGACCGCATTGAAAAGTATCTCTACAACGAGGGTATCCTCAATCCGGACCTTGAGAGTGAGATCCAGGACCGAATCGAACAAGAAGTCAGCGAGGCGATAGAAACGGCGGAGCAGACAGAGACGAGTCCGGACAACATCGTCGAGCATGTGTACGAGGACGTTCCAGCGCGGCTCGAAGAACAGCGGGACGAACTGAACCGGCTGCGCGAGAAGTATGACGACGGCGCGTTCTCGGAGGTGCTGGAATGAGTTCGACAGCCAGTACGCAGACGGGGCAAAACGCACAGCGTCTCACCCTCGTGGAGGCGATACAGGACGGACTGTACACGGAAATGTCGCAAGACGATAGCGTCGTCGTTCTGGGCGAAGACGTCGGGAAGAACGGCGGTGTTTTCAGAGCAACCGACCAGCTATACGAGGAGTTCGGCGAAGACCGCGTCATCGACACGCCACTGGCAGAAGCCGGCATTATCGGGGCCTCGATTGGACTTGCCCAGACCGGCATGAAGCCTGTTCCCGAGATGCAGTTCATGGGCTTCATGTATCCTGCCTTCGATCAGATTGTCAGTCACGCCGCTCGCCTCCGGAGCCGTAGCCAGGGACAGTATTCGGTGCCGATGGTGATACGGGCTCCGTACGGCGGTGGCATCCGGGCCCCAGAACACCACTCCGAGTCGAAGGAAGCGTTCTTCGTGCACGAGCCCGGCCTAAAGGTCGTCTCGCCGAGCACGCCCTACGATGCAAAGGGACTGCTGGCGGCGTCCATCCACGACCCGGATCCAGTCATCTTCCTTGAGCCGAAGTTGATCTACCGCGCCTTCCGTGAAGATGTCCCGACAAAACCGTATGAAGTGTCGCTGAGTGAGGCTGCTGTCCCGCGTGACGGAAGCGATATTTCAGTCTACACGTGGGGAGCTATGACCCGGCCTGCCCTGATCGCAGCGGAGAACCTCAGCCAGTCACACGGCATCGAGGCCGAAGTCATCGACCTGCGAACTCTGTCTCCCCTCGATATAGAGACGATCACTGACTCGTTCAAGAAGACCGGGAGAGCCGCGATTGTCCACGAGGCACCGAAGACTGGCGGACTAGGGGCCGAAATCGCAACGACGATTCAAGAAGAAGCGCTCGTGCATCAGGAAGCGCCAATCAAACGAATCGCCGGCTTCGATGCCCCAATGCCACTTCATTCACTGGAGGATTACTACCTGCCACAGGCGGTCCGTATCCAGGACGGAATTCGCGAAACAGTCGACTTCTAACATGGTACGCGAGTTCGAACTCCCCGATGTCGGTGAAGGCGTCGCTGAGGGCGAACTGCTTCGCTGGCGTGTTGCGCCGGGCGACGCAGTTTCCGAAGACCAGCCGGTAGCGGAGGTCGAGACCGACAAAGCCGTCGTCGACGTTCCGTCCCCCGTTGACGGTGTTGTCGAAGAACTCCGTGCTACGGAAGGTGAGGTTGTCCCAGTCGGTGATGTGATTATCGTCTTCCGAGTAGAGGGTGAAAACGAATCAGACGAAACCGCAGTAACGCCTCCAGATGACGCCACCTCGGAAAGTGGCTCCCAGACCGACGACGAAGCTACACCACAGCCAACCGGAGATGCGCCGTCGGACCCAGCGGTGACCCAGAGCGTCCAGGTCCCCGCACCGCCGTCCGTGCGGCGTCTCGCCCGCGAACTGGGCGTTGATATTTCCAGCATTGCTGATTCGTCTTCTGGGCGCATAACAGAGTCAGATATACGCGCGTACGCGAGCGAGTCCTCGACTCAGGAGCGTTCAAATCAGCAGACCGCTGCCGCGGGGCAACGAGATCAGCAGTCTGCCCCGGCGCAGTCTGTCAGTTCGGCACAGATGCAAGAAACGGCAGACCGGGAAACGACCGTTGCTGTCCCGAAAACCAGACACATCGCAGCGGAGGAAGGAATTGACCTCAATACCGTTCCCACCGATGAACGAAAAGACGGAGAACCCTTTGTCACGCTCGAAACGGTCCGGGAGTACGCAGAGGCACACCAGCAAGCACAGAAAACGGATCGAGAAGCGGTAGCCAGGAGAGCAGCGACAGACGAGCCAGCGCGCCCGGAATCTCGAAAGCCATACACCGGAATCAGGCAGACGATTGGCTCGGCGATGACGGAGTCGAAATACACGGCCCCGCACGTCACCCATCAGGACGAGGTTGATGTTACCGCTCTGGTCGACGCTCGCTCGGCCCTCAAACAGGCGGCAGAGGAGCATGATATCCGACTGACGTATTTGCCGTTCGTTATGAAAGCGTGCGCCGCGGCTCTGCAAGAGAACCCACAGATAAACGTCTCTCTCGACGAAGCAAACGAGGAAATCGTCGAGAAACAGTACTACAATATCGGTATCGCAACGGCGACTGATGACGGCCTGCTGGTTCCTGTCGTCGAGGATGTCGATACGAAAGGCCTGCTCGAAGTCGCCGCTGAAACCTACGAAAAGACTCAGAAGGCCAGAGAACGGAGTCTTTCGCCGGAGGAAATGCGTGGCGGGACATTTACCATCTCGAACATAGGCGGGATCGGCGGGGAGTACGGAACCCCGATCATCAACCAACCGGAGAGCGCCATCCTGGCACTGGGAGAAATAAAAAAGAAGCCACGAGTCGTCGAAAGAGATGGTGAGGAGACGATAGAACCCCGCCATGTCATGACCCTCTCGCTGTCGTTCGACCACCGGGTGCTTGATGGCGCAGACGCCGCCCAGTTCACGAATGCCGTACAGAAATACCTGCGAAATCCAAATCTGCTCCTACTAGAATAATGGTTGTCGGAGATGTAACTACGTCGACTGACGTACTGGTTATTGGTGCTGGTCCCGGCGGATACGTCGCCGCAATCCGCGCCGCACAGCTTGACCTCGATGTTACGCTCGTAGAAAAGGGAGCGTACGGCGGAGCCTGTCTCAACCGTGGCTGTATCCCCTCAAAGGCCCTGCTCAACGCTTCAAAACTGGCAGCGGAGGCGGGCAACGCGGAGGAGCTGGGAATTTACGCAGACCCAACAGTTGCGCTCGACGAGATGATGGACTGGAAAGACGGCGTCGTCGATCAATTAACGAGCGGTATCGAGCAACTGTGTACGGCAGCTGGCGTGAACCTGCTGCAAGGGACTGCCGAATTTGCTGATGAAAACAAGATCAGAATCGTCCACCAGGGTGATGGACAGGGGTCTGAATCGCTAAAATTCGAATACTGCATCATCGCGACGGGGTCCCGGCCGATTGAAATTCCGGGGTTCGACTACGGTGACGAGTATATCGTGTCCTCTACCGGCGCTTTGACCCTTGAAACAGTACCCGACGAACTCGCAATCGTCGGAGCCGGATACATCGGCATGGAGCTAGCGACTGTCTACAGCCGACTTGGAAGCGATGTCACGGTCGTTGAGATGCTGGAGCAAGCGCTTCCCAGCTATGAGCAAGACATTGCTTCGGTAGTCCGGCAGCGAGCGGAGAATCTGGGTGTGGATTTCCATTTCGGGTACACCGCGGACAGCTGGGCTGAGTCTGGCGACGAGGCCGTTCTGACTGCTGTCCCCGCCGACGGAGCGGCACACGATAGCGATATAGAGCTCACCGCTGACAGAATACTCGTTGCCGTCGGCCGACGCCCGGTGACTGACACGCTCAGTATCGATGCCGCCGGCGTCGAAACCAGTTCTCAGGGGTTCATTCCAACGGATAGCAGATGTCGGACAAACAAGGAGCACATTTTCGCAGTCGGTGACGTTGCTGGTGAACCGATGCTCGCGCACAAGGGATCGAAAGAAGGGGAGGTTGCAGCAGAAGTAATCGCTGGCGAGCCAGCGGCAGTCGATTATCAGGCCCTCCCGGCTGCCGTGTTTACCGAGCCGGAAATCGGAACCGTCGGGCTCACGGCGACCGAAGCAGCGAACGAGGGAATTACGCCTGTCACAGGTACGTTCCAGTTTCAGGCGTCTGGTCGAGCACTGACAGCAAACCGGACGGACGGCTTTGTCCGAATCGTCGCCGCAAAAGAAACCGAACGTGTGATCGGTGCACAGATTGTCGGTCCGGAGGCCTCTGAGTTGATTGCAGAAATCGCGGCAATGATAGAAATGGGGGCAAAACTTCAAGATATCGGTTCAACGGTCCACACGCACCCAACACTAAGTGAATCGATAATGGAAGCCGCACAGAATGCAAGAGGGAAAGCGATACACAGACACACCTGACTGAACCGAATTGAGACCTCAGTCTCTCTATCTACGTCCAAACTGAGAGAGACGCCACTCAATTACGGCTCATACGATACTACCTGCTGGTTCGAAGCTGTAACTCCAGAACAGATCGCCGCAAGCGAACTCCACGTCTCCTTTGCTGGCCACGTAATTCCGAAGACTGGTCCAAGGCGGCTGTCGGCTATGAACCAGTGTCAGTCGTTTGCGACTGTTTGGGTTGCGCCGCCGTCTCTGGTGCTTAGCTTGCTGTCTTCTTCGGGTTTCGCTGTGTCTGTTGGCAACTCTTTGTACAGAATTCCCTTGCTGCTGTTATACTGTGTCATGAATTCACATGGCTTGTCGACACACGTAAACCCATCCCTTATTTCATATCATTAAATATTAACACTCAGGGGATATTTATATATCAAACAATCCTGTAGAGCGACAAAATAGCGCATCTGTATAGAGTATATAGAAATAAACGGACGCTCAAACTATTCTTTGGGGAAAATACATAGGAAATAACCTTTACTTCGATAATTTTTACTATTTGGTTGCCGTCCGCGTGGCCTATAATATGGGTTTGATGTATTATATACTATATTTTTGTACATTTGTGATCTATACCAGTCGAAAACAAAACGGGAATCTCAGATATTGGGGTACTGCGATGTCATGCATTCCTCTTCACAGAAAAAATGCTCTGTTATCTCTCCGCCTGAGTCTCGTATCGTAAGACCTCTGTACCTCATCTGTTCGCTGATCACCTGCCCACAGTAGTCACAGCGGTAGGTCGGTGACCCACCAACCAGGACTCGGGTCGACTTATTTTGAATTATCAGCTCGGTAGTGGTTGTGTTGCCGCTGACTTCCATAGCGCAGCGACCGGTTGCTAACGACTGTTCTGCGTCACTTTGTCCATTCATCGTTCGTATCGATTCGTTGTTGACGGGGGACGGTCTCGTTCTATCGACTGGTCCACACTACTCCACAGTCGCGATAATCGACTCACCGACGTTTTCCACCGATACCGGGGTACTGCCCGGGCTGCGATGGTCTACGCGGATTACTAGGCAGGCAGTATAAAAAACGTATAACCGGTCGCTACGACGGTAGCTGCCATTGTTTTCCGGGACGCTTCTCCCGTCTGGACACCCGGTTCCATGTACATATATAACAAACTATTGTATTTAATCATTTGGTTAGTGTGCATCAACTCATCTACTGAGACGGGGCTGTCTGCAAACGCCGGTAGTTGGTGGGTGTGAACAGCCCTCACATAATTGTTAAGTGTACATCCAATGAATCCATGCATATGAATCCGGGCGTCGACTGTACGGCTTGGAAAGTAAGCCCGCTGTCCCGGCACGTGATCGGTACGGATCGTTCTACATCTGGTTTTACATTTTTCAAGTTTTAAACTGACGTAGACCACCACAGTGCGGGCAAACGTCCGCACACAGGTGGAAAACGTCAGTCCCGGCTGGTCCCCAGAGCACCGGCCAACGGCTGTCGGGTCGTGATGACCCATCACACGACGCGCTGTGACACAAACTACAAATCCACACTCAGCACCATCATGAACGCACAAAACACGCAGGAGTATCGTAGCCAACAACCAGCGGACATCGCAAACGCAGACCAGGCCCGGAATGCAGCCCCCGAAAGTGTCGAGAGCCAATCTATCAGGGTCGTCATTAGCTCGATTGCAACGCGCCACTGCGACCACTGCGGAGCACCGATCGGGGAAAACGTCCAGTATCGAAATGTCACTACCAGAGATGGGGCCGGCAACGTCACGGAATACGCGTTCTGCAGCGTCGACTGTAAGTCCGCCCGGTTCCCGAGGCTCGACTGATTACCTTCTGTCGCGGAACTGCGTCTGCTTACAGACCCGCTGGCTGGGCTGCCAGCGTTCCTGTGCCTGCTTGTGAAGAAACCCTCATTCGGACTGGCAGTCGCAGCCACCCTGTTCCAGAAATGCGACAATATCGTAGCTACGGCCACAGTCCTCACACAGTACCTGCAGTTCGTTGATGATGTTGAAATCGCCCGCTGAGATGGCGTCGTTTTTTTCTAAGCTCTCGATAGTTTGCCTCGTCACGGCGGTGGTTCGCCCCCGGAGCCGCTGTATTCTGTCAATGGCACTTTCCTTCCGTTCTTCGGGTGTCTGCTCGGGCCTAGCCGCGCCCCGATCGTTCTTGAGATAGCGATACACCGTCTGGTGGGAAATAAAATCAGCCATCACGGATTCGATATCGACTCCGCTCTGTTCGAGGCGGGAGCGTATGAGTGGGGCGTCGGCGTCGTCTTCACTAAGTGACTGATAGACCTGTTGGATATCACCACTCAATGTCGGGGCGTCAACCCCTTCAATAGCGGATTCGAGCACTGATTGATTGAAATACTCCGCAAGATCGCGGGTGCTTTGTTCCTCTCCCTCGTCACCAACCCATCGGCTCTCGAGCTCTGCACCCATCCCGACAAGACCGTACTTCTGAATCACGGCATCGACCTTGCTCGTTCCTCCACCGGACTGTGAGTCGTCTGTGGTCATGATCCGATTTAGGTGGTGGCCATAGTTACTAAACACTCCCGCATATCCAGAGTCCGACCACGGTCCCGCACACGCAGCGCTTTCTCAGACCCGTGCTCTGGGATGTGTTGACAGATTCACGAACCGCCCTACTCATCTGATTCAGCGTCGGGCTCACGAACCCACGTCACTGGAACTGGGGACGTCCGGACGATTTTGGCGCTGACACCACCCATGACGTACCTGCTGAAATCAGTCTGTCCGTGAGTCCCCATAACCGCGAGACCGATCTGGTTCTCGTCGATGTAATCGCGAATCACCTTTGATGGGGTACCGTGTTCGATGGCGGTGGTGACCGAGTCAAGCGACGTTTCCTCAACTCTCTCGGTTGCCTCGGCCATAATTTCGTTCGCCCGATCAGTCAACTTCCCTTCCTTCAGGACAGAGCGTGCATCGAGCCCGAGACCGCCGGTCTCGACAACGTGGAGCAGATGGAGTGTTGCCCCCGTCGCGTTTGCAACAGCAATCCCCTGTGTCACTGCGACCCCCGCGCCACGGCTGCCATCTGTCGGGACAAGGACGTGTGTCGGCGGATACACGAGTGACCGCTCTCCTGCGGGGTTGACCGCAATGACGGGAACCGTCGCCGTGTTGATGACACGTTCGGTGACGCTTCCGAGGAGGATTCGCTTGATCCCCCGCTGTCCGTGTGTCGGCATGACAATGCAGTCAATGTCGGACTGTTCGCTGTAGTCAAGTATCGTCCTGTGCGGGTCTCCTTGGAGAACCGTCGAGACGACTGGGACGCCCTCATCCTTCGCATGTTGCGCGGCTTCCGCCACAATGCGCTCTCCTTCTGTTTCGAGAACGTCGATGACCTCTCCACGAATCGTTGTGACACTGTCTCGGCCAGTATCGGCGACGTTGAGGATATGCAATGTCGCCTCGTGCTCGGCTGCGATCTGTAGCGCGTATTCAAGAGCCGATTCTGCGGCGTCGCTCCCGTCAGTCGGGAACAGGATGGTGTCGTACATACTGGGAGTCGCTTGTTTGCACTCGGTCAGCTATCTGGGCAACGGAGGGCGTTCCGGGGTGACTGAAGACGGATTTCTGTTTGCACCCGTCCGTGACTGTGACTTCTGAGCCTTTGCTGTGTCAGCGTCCGCGCAGCGAACTGGTCGGCTCGATGTCGTTGCAGATGCATCGTAATCCAGAGACGCTGTTCGATGAACTACACAGTGGGATCTAATAACATCTCGCCTGCGGAAGTTTCTTGCCCGCTTCGGATAGAGGATGTACAGCGTCGCCGTCAGGTACCTCGATAGGAGTGGTCCGATGACAGGGTGGTATTGGCACACATTTTTACCATAACCCCGCGCGTGTTGAGATATGGCAGCAGTCCGACGCCTTGTAATCGATGTCCTGAAACCACACGATCCGCCGCTCCTGACCTTTACCGACCAACTGGCCGAAATTGCGGGGGTCGACGGAGTAACATCGTCTCTGATTGAACTGGATCAGGAAGTGCAGAATGTCAAGGTCACGTTCGAAGGCGACGATCTGGATTTCGAGGCGATCGATGAAACGATCGAACATCTCGGCGGGTCAGTGCACTCTGTAGACCAGGTTGCCTGCGGTGACACTGTTGTCACGGATCGACGGACGTTACAGGATGGCTGATGCGCTGTGGCGTCCATTCGACAATTCATCAGGCGACTGCTCGGAAAGGAAGATGTTCTTGCTATCTCCCGTCGGTACTTCATTTCGAACGGCTTTGACGGGACACTCACGAGCATCGGCATCATCGTCGGCGCTGTCCTGTCTGGGGTCCCTGATGGATACACTGTGATCAAAATCGGACTGGGCGCGGCAGTTGGCCTCGGGACCTCTGCAGTCTGGAGCGTGTGGGAAATCGAACGTGCCGAAACCCGGGCCGAAATCAGACGTATCGAGCAAGCGATGCTTACGGATCTCGATGATACCCGCGTGCAGCGAAACCAGCGCGGTGCCCGCTTCGTCCACGCCATTATGAGCGGCCTCGGCCCGCTGGTCGGGATTCTGATTCCGCTGACCCCGTTCCTTGTCGCAGGAACCGTCGTCACAATGACAGAGGCGGCACTCATCGCGGTTGGCCTCGGTGTCGGTGTGTTGGGTGCGTTCGGTGCCTACATGGGTTCGATTTCGGGCCAGCAGTGGTACGTTGCCGCCGCGCGAATGGGACTTGCCGGCGTAGTCGTGGCCGTTCTCAATCTCTTTCTCCCCGGCTGAGAGACTGGGACTCTGTTTCCTCACGGAAGCACAAATCCCAACTTGCTTTGGACTGGCCGCCGAACAAGGTCGTAGATGCGTGTTGGCTTGCGGCAGTTCAAACGGCCGTTGTGCTACGTGATGTCGATCCTGTATGTCGTTGCTGGGATACTGCATTTCGTCGTGCCGGAACTATACGTCCAGATCGTGCCGCCGGTTTTGCCAGCGCCGCTTGCGCTGGTGTATCTGTCCGGTGTCGCCGAGATCGGTGTCGGGTTCGGCCTGCTGGTACCGCAGACGCGCTCATACGCTGCATGGGCGACGATCGCACTGCTCGTCGCGATTTTTCCCGCAAACGTCTACATGGCTGTTTCCATGGTCACCATCGAGGGCACGGGCGGCGGCCAGCCATCTGCACTGGTCCGCTGGGCACGCTTACCACTGCAGGGCGTGTTGATTCTCTGGGCGTACTGGTACACCGACTGAGCGTGGCGGCGGCCGACCACGACGAGTTCGCCACGATACCTGCGCTGAATGAGAAGCTGGACCACGTATCCTGATTGAATCACTTATTACGAAGAAGCGGATGGTGTCGCACAATGGCCCTTGAATTCCTCCTCCCCGGCCTGATCGGATTCGCTTTCGTAATGGTTGCAGCCTATGCCGGCTCACTCCGGGCGCTGGAAGTCTACTTCGACTCGGAGCAGGACAGTATCTTCCTCTCGGATGACTACGACCCGCCCGGTGAGCAGTAGCCTCGCGGTATCAGCCACAGAATCGAGGCGTGTGCTGAAAGCTGGAGACAAGCTGTTCCGACGCGCTGCTTCGTGGTCAGTCTGTGTTCAGGCGCTCTGTAGCGGAATCTAATTTAGAGGCAGAAGTCAATAGTGTCGGTACTCACACAACTTTCTGCCAGGCCGGGCTCGCTTCGAGTTCTTGCATCGCCGTGCGGACCTCTGACTGAATCGCCCCGTAATACCGCTTTCGACCAACTGGTGTCTGGATGCGGATAATGGCGGTCTCGCTTGTCACCTCAAACAGCGACAGGGCCCACTGCCCGGCCTGATAGGACCAGTCGCCGAGTTCTATCGTTTGCTCGTCCTGAATAGAGCGTGTGCCCAGTTCCCAGCTCTGACGTGTCAAATGATCGAGGTTGAACGGCACAACATCGGGAAGCGTGGCAGCACAGCCGCTTTCACAGCGAGTGTTATCTACCGCCATGATACGAAATCCAGAATCGATCAGTAAAAACGTGTCTACTTTCCCGGCTCAAATCTGACGCGACGTGGAGTTCTCAGCGTAGCGCAAACCGCTGTCTGTTCTCGAATATATACTTACGCGACTCGCCACCGAATAAGCGGCTCACTTTGAGCGGGCTTCAACGTCGTTTCTAGGCCATATACACAGTCATTCCTCGCGTGAACTCATCAGCATTCTCGGAGCCGTCCGTCCACCTGGACAGCGAGGCCTTCTTCGCGAGCGTAGTCTGCAACAGTCTTGAACGGAGGTCCGACCGAATCGACGGCTGTCTCGCGCGGAATCGGCCAGTTGTCGCTGTAGACGACGTACGAGTTGGTGGCAATCCTGTACTCGCGACCGGCGTCGATAGGCTGGTCGTTGACAGCCACGCTCACTAGCCGTCCAGTCTCGGTGTCGTACTCGACGGTCATCCCGCTGATGTCGCCGTGCCAGAGCCGTCCGTCATCGCGGTGGGGACGGAAGGCTGCCTTCAAGAGCGTTCGTAGCTGGTCACCCGAAAGGCGGAGGACCTCCACCTTACCGCCGAAGGGGTTCAGGCTGGCCACCTCGCCAGCCGTGACCTCACCAGACAGGGGTCGCCCCTCTCGAAGGCCGCCATTGTGGACGAAGGCGACATCGGTATCAGCCGCCCAGCGATAGGCGTCGGCCACGAGGTTGCCAATACGACTCTCGCCGCGGGTACGCCGGTCGATATCGCGATAGATCGGGTCGTCGACAGTGGCGACAGTCTCCAGCAAGCCGACATCGGCCAGCTGCTCGCGGGTCGTATCGGCCATCGACTTGTCGATAGGTCCCTCAGCTGTCGAATGCCGAGTGGCCACCGGCGGACGATTCCCGTCGAACAGTTCGACTTCCCAGACCACTTGCCCGTTTGCTCCGGGGCGGATAACCAGTGTTCCGTCGACGATCTCGTGGCGTTCCCTGTGGACGTGGCCCCCGAGGACCGCGTCGACACCGTCGACGGCCGCAACGGCGGTCTCATAATCACGCCGTAAGTGTGCGAGCACCACGAACTGATCGACAGTGTGACCGAGCTCACCCACCGCTGTTCGCACGCTCTCGACAGGACTGGTCACGGTCAGCTCCGACGCGCCGGTTGGAGCAATTCGGGGCGTCGCGGGATCGATTACCCCGACGAATCCGATCTGTTGGCTATCTCGGTGTAGAACTGTCATTCCGTCTAACCCAGCGATGCCAGAACCACAACCGGCTTCACTGTCGCCGGCAGCGACGTTCGCGACGATCCACTCCTGTGGACTCTCCGAGATGACGTCTAGAATGGGCGCAGTCCCGAAGTCGAAATCGTGGTTTCCTACCGTCTCGACATCGGTACTCACTGCCCGGAAAAACGGTAGCGCTTGACGGCCTTCGAAATAGTGAGCGAGAACACCCGGGGCAGTGTTGTCGCCGGTACCGGCGACGACTGTGTCCTCTCCGCGGACGGACTGGATTGTTCCGGCGAGCTGCCCCATCCGAACGGGGTCGTCACAGCCGGTCTCAATGTCAGAGTACTGGAGTAACCGAACTGACATCGCTCAAAGCCGATTCCAGTGACGTATGGAAATCGATTTCGCTTGTGACTTCTCGGTAATGTGCTTCCGTTCCCGGCCGCCTCGGTGAGACCGTCCTCGTTGCTGGATGAGATTCACTGCTCCAAAGCAACGTAGCTTCGACCGCGGCGTCCGCCAGCTGTTCCAATCAGAGGTCGTTATGTCGATTGTTCGGCTAACTTTTTCAGTTCCACCAGCCGCGGCAGTTCTGTGACGCCGCTAAGTACGACTAAAACCGACAGCGTGTTTCGGTCGGGCGTGGGCATGTCGCCACTCCGGACCTCCGGCGACTGGAGTTCCTCGGTAAGCCATCGCCGCCCGTCGGTAACGGCTTCCCGGAGCAGCCACGCGGGCGGCCCGGCAAACACAGCTAGGGCTTTATCGGCGGACGCCACCTCGCACTGGATCGTTAGTTTGCCACGTACCGCTCGGCGGAGTGTCGTCTCGACGGCGTTGTATGCCTCTATTTCGTCAACATCGTCCGAGTTGTCCCCGAGAAAGCGGTTTTTGAGCTGGCCTATAACTGTCCCGTCTCCGTCCCCGCTATCCGCCTGCAGGTCCTGACTGGCGTAGCCAAGTGTTGTGAAACCAGAGTCTGAGAGGGTATTGATAATCTCGCTAGCGTCAACGACACTCTGACCGACGGTGTCGGATGCCGTCGCCTCACCTGCGGCGAATAGCGCCCCGAGCCGCGCCACAACGGTTTCGTTCAGTGTCTCGGAGGTCTCATCGACCGTCTGGCCGCTTCCGAGCCACGCTTCGTTGTCGAACAGTATCTGTCCGTCGACAGGCGATTCCAGCGCCTGGAGTGCCTGCATCGTGTTCGCGGCTGCGTCGTCGTCCCTGCCGGCTGGTAACACCGCTAAACAGTAGAGTGGGAGCGAGTAAACCTCTCTGAGCGCGTGGGCGACGTGGGCTGTGGCACCGCTGCCAGTCCCGCCTGCAAGCCCGGCCACGAGGACGATAGCGTCGATATCACTCGTTATCAGTTCGTCTATCGCCCGGCGAATCTCGAGCCGTTCGTCTTCGATAGCGGCGATACCGCTCGCTCGGTCCCCGTTCGTTCCGGTCCCAGTTGTTTCGGAGAGCCCGAAGGCATGCCGCCGGTCGGACGGGAGTCCATCGAGTTCGCCGAGCGCTTCGGTGTCCGTGTCGAGGGCACAGGCTGCGCCGAGATATGGTCCTTCGCGGCGTTCGTTGTCCTGCCACAGTCGCTCAACGATCCGGCCTCCAGCGCCACCGATACCAACTGCCGCGACTCGCATACGTCGCATTTAGTGTCGTCTACTATTAATAATCCGACTCACTGCGATACCACCACTGGTATTGCTACAAGTCGAGGTACGGTCGGAGCTTCAGTAGCGTCTCACAGGACTGGTATTTGACCGCAATACTGTCAGAATAGAAGCCTCTCATGCGACAGGCGCTGAAAAGGACTGTGTCTCACGAGCTTGTCGATGAACCAGCCGATTCTCTGTCTATTATCGTTTCCGGCGAGTCGATGGGCAGCCTGTTCATCGCCACCGCTCTCGACAGCTATAGGCCCTGTGCTGTGCGCGGCCCCCTCGGCTCTCGGGGGGTGCTGGCTCATAGAGCCTGATGCTGGTTTCCCGCTGTGTAAGAATGGATGCGGTGTTACTTGTCTGCTTGTCTAATAGTCGGTATATGACCCTCGTTGTGCCGTTCGACGGCTCTGAATTAGCCGAGGCAGCACTCGTTCGGGCGACGGAGTTCGGCAACGTCTTCGAAGAGGAGGTGCTGGCCGTCAGTGTCGTCCGGAACGGGAATGCGGAGTACGCTCGGGAACACGACTGGATCGGGCCGAACGAAGAATTCGACTTGGAGACAGTTGTCTCCTCACTGCACGAGCAGGTGATAGACCTGTGTCCGGCTTCCGATTTCCGACATACAGTCGTGGATCGGTACGCGCCGGCCGGGTCGGTGGCGAAAGCCATCCGCAAGATGGCCAAGAGAGAAGACGCGTCAATGGTCTTTATCGGGAGCGAAAACGCCGGCCACCTCGTCACGAGCATCAGCAGTGTCGGCGGATCGATTGCCTCGGACGACGCCTACGACGTCGTCATCGTCCGAAACTGCAATCCGTCTAAAATCGCCAAACTCAGGGACACGTCCCCGCACAGACGGTCGAAATCCGATTTTTATTTCCCGGAATAGGGAACGATGCCGGCCGTACAGTCATCCCAGAACCGACAGACGGAACGCAGATATCACAACTGTTTTTGTTACCAACTGTATATTGTTAGGTGGGTTCTGGTCCTCGCTCCATCTCCCCTTGAGTCCAATCCAGTTCATCGATTGGCCCGAGTCCAGAACCTGTCGTCGTGGATGACGACTTTGGGTGGTGCGTGCACGCCACTCCCCCCGGCTGCCCACCATTCGTTTGCTGACTACTCCTGAGTCGTTGCTGGTCCTCGTGACGGGTTTTTGGAAGTTCTCCCGTGTTACACCGCTTCCCCCAGTAGCGAAGCGGCCACGAATCGGTGTGAGCATACTGGCAGGGTTCGAAAGCCCGTGTCTGACAGAGTCAACTAGCGGCTACACATCGCTTCAAGCATCATGAGTGCCAGGAACCACTTCGAAGAGCTGCCCTGTATCAACGAACCAAGGCTACTGTTGGATTCTAAATAACTGTTGTGGGCTCGTTATTCGTGCGTTTTGGCCGGCGTATTATATCGCTAAATCGGCCAGTCATCCACGAAGCTCTCGGAGTAAATTCACGCGGCGCTGTCTCCGTTGATGGCGACTCGTAAAACGGAGAAGGGGAAAACCAGGTTGGCAGACACTGGCGTTGGCCCCACTGGCTATATATACTCTAGATATATAAAGTTTCTGATATATTGTTTATAGTATTATCTAATAGTGTGGCAAATAATAGGCGACGCGAGATGCGAACGCCTACATCACTTTCTTGCGCAGATAGGCTGAGATGGCTTCACTGATGAGCACAAGGCCCAGAATCGAGATGAGTATCGTCAGGACTGCTTCCCAATTGAAGTAATTGATCTCTGTTTGTAGTGGGACGCCGATCCCGCCTGCACCGACGAATCCGATGATCGTCGACGCTCTGACGTTGATATCCCATCGAAGCGTCGCGACGCTGATGAACGCCGGCTTGATCTGTGGAACGATACTGTAGATGAGTACATCAACGGACGATGCCCCAGCTGCTGTGATCGCCTCGACAGACCCGCGGTCGATCTCTTCGATGGCCTCTGCGATTAGCTTTGCAGTGAACCCGATCGACCTGATCGAAATCGCAAGCACGCCAGCGAGGGCTCCCGGGCCGAAGATAACCACGAAGATCAGCGCCCAGATGATGACGTTGACCGAACGGGTAAACGAGATGATGAACTTACCCAGCAGGTACGCCGGCTTGTTGGGCGTCGTGTTGCTGGCGCCGAGGAACGCGACCGGAATCGCCATCACGATGGCCAGTGCCGTGCCGAGGATGGAGATATTGATGGTCTCGAGGAGCGGCCCGACAATTTTCCGGGAGTATCCCACATTGGGAGGATACATCCGGCCGAAGAGGTCAGCCAGTTCGCGCGGAGCAGTCACGGCGTAGCCGTAATTCACTTCCATGGCACGCCAGGCTGCGACGAGGATGACAAGCCCAGCCAGTAGTCCAAAGAACCGGAGCAATCGCTCACGGCGATCGAACCGGCTCCAGGAGTCAGTGCTGTTTGACATTATTGGATCCGCCTCCGGACGAGAGCGCTGACGCCTTCACCGACCATGACAATCGCGACGATGACGGCGATAATCGCCATACTGAACTGGTAATCGTACTTATCGAAGGAGTTCAGCAGTGTGATCCCGATACCACCCGCTCCGACAATCCCAACGACGGTGCTGTGACGGAGATTGATGTCGAGCCGGTAAATCGACAGCCCGACAATCCGGGGCATTACCTGTGGGAGCACGCCGTAGAGATACGTCTGGACGGGTGTCCCGCCGACCGCGGTGATCGCCTCCATCTGTCCGCGGTCGATGTCCTCGATTTCCTCTGCGAGGAGCTTCGCGAAGAATCCGATGGTTTTGAACGCGAGCGCAAGGACACCAGCGAGCGGACCGAACCCGACCGCTTTGACCATAATGATCGCGACGATGAGTTCGTGAAGCGAGCGCGTGACGGCGACGATGCTGCGGCCGACGTAGTAGACTGGCTTCGGCGAGAGGTTGTTGGAAGACATGACAGCGACCGGCACGCTGACGATGATTCCCATTGTCGTGGCGACAATCGTCATCACAATGCTCTCGACGATTCCCTGTATGAGGAGTTCCCGCTGCGACGGAGTGTACGCTGGTGGGAGCATGCTCGAGACGAGCTCGACACCGGCTCCGATCCCTCGCATAAATCGGCTGGGGGAAATCCGGAGGTTCCAGAAGCTATACGCGAAGAACAACAAGATAAGCCCGTAGATGAGATACTTGACTTTCTTGTTGTAGAAGACTGTGGGTCGCTCCCAGGATCCTTCAACAGCCGATCCAGATTCAGCAGCCATGTTGATTAGTCACCTCGCTCGGCAATAACGTCGTCAGAGTCGGTGCTGCTACTGGCACTCGGCTCTTCGCGGTCCGCAATGGATTCACCACCGCGATAGATTTCGTCTCTGGCTGCCTGATCCAGATCGTCGGGCGGGCCGTTAAAGACGATTTCACCGTCACTGAGACCGATGATGCGGTCCGCGTAGTCGACCGCTAGATCGACTTCGTGGATGTTGATGATGATGGGGATATCGTCTTCATGAGCGATGTCCGTCAGGAGGCTCATGACCTCTCGGGAGGTGTCGGGGTCCAGCGCACTCGTCGGCTCGTCAGCGAGCAGGATTTTCGGCCGCTGAATGACGGCACGGGCGATACCAACGCGCTGTCGCTGGCCACCAGAGAGTTCATCTGCACGGTTGTTCTCGACGCCTTCAAGATTCACGCGACTGAGAATCTCCCGTGCGCGCCTGATGTCCTCCGGTGGGAAGTTCCGCCGGAACGCGTTCCACGTGCTGAGATAGCCCAGGCGGCCGGAGAGTATGTTTTCCATGACCGTAAGGCGCTCTACAAGATTGAACTCTTGGAAGATCATACCCATATCGCGACGGACGTCGCGAAGGGCTGATTTGTCCAGGCCAGTGACCTCTGTATCGTCGAGTGAGACGTGCCCACCAGTTGGCTCGGTCAGCCTGTTGATACTACGAACGAGTGTGCTTTTCCCGGCCCCGCTTGGCCCGATGATTGCCACGATCTCGTTTCCACTGACTTCGAATGAGACACCTTTGAGTGCTTTATCACCGGAGTCGTACGTTTTTTCCAAATTATCTACAGTGAGCATTATTCGAGTCTCTTCTTAGCCTTCGATGTTATCGGTGTTGTACTTGATCTCGTTATTCTCCTGAATCTGCAGGATGATATCGTAGACTGTGGCGTAATCGATCTCCGTCCACTTTCCGCGACCACCGAAGACCTCCGCGATCTTGGTGTCAGAGTAGTCGTAATCGAGGAATGCCGCCCTGATACCTTCCTGAATTTCTGGTTTCAGGTTGTAGCGGTAACAGAAGCTCGTTGTGGGGAACGGATTGCTGGCCCACACGACTTTGAGATTCGTCGGGTCAATGTTGTCCGCCTCGGCAACACGCGTGACACAGGTGCTACAAACCGGGGCAGCATCGTAGTCGTCGTTTGCCACACCGAGGATGCTCTGTTCGTGCCCGCCAGAGTAACTCACTTCGTAGTCGTCTCCCGGAGTGACACCCTGGTTCGAGAACAGCGCACGCGGAGCCAGGTTCCCGGAGTTGGACGACGGCTCAGCGTGTGCGACACGCTTGCCCTTGAGATCCTCCAGCGAGGAGATTTCGTCGTTGTCTGCCTGTGTGGCGAGCCACAGCCGATAGCCGAAGTCACCCTCTTTCGAAATCTGGAGTGAGAACGGGACAGCACCAGCCAGATTCACAGCAAACGGCGTTGGCCCAGTGGAGAACCCGGCGACGTGGAGGCGTTCGGATCGCATCGCCTCAATCTGTGACGCGTACGAGTTGAGGGGGAAGTACTTGACTGATTTCCCCGTTTCCTCGGCGATGTTGTCCATCAGCGGCTGCATGGTATCCCGATAGACTGCCGGATCCTCTGTCGGCGTCATCGCAAACGCGATACGGTCCGGGTCAATCAGCTCATCTTCATTGTCGGGAGTACTCTGGACGGGGTCACCGTAGCGAGGGGACTCGCGTTCCTTCATGTTCTTCAGGTCCTGCAGGGACCCCGTCTCGAATCCTGCCTCGATGAGCGTCTGCATCAGCTGCGGGAACTCCGGGTTCGCCGGATCGAACTCGGGATAGTTGTTACTTTGTCCGGAACTACCGTCACCGCTACTGGAGCCGCCGCCGCTATCAGTGCTATCTCCACCAGATGCTTCGGTGTTCTGGCTACTCTCCTGAGAACAGCCTGCAACGCCCGCTGCGAGCGCAGTAGCGCCAACTTTCAGCACAGATCGTCGGTCAACTGGGTTCTGTTTCATTGTCGACGCAGACATATGCGAAATCTGGGTTAAAAAGTATTTATGTTTAAATCTGACAAAACGATATAGCCTTCAAAACGAGTTTCAGCCATACATGACGTAGTATGAAAAATCAATATCAAAACACAATGTATGACAGATATTAGGTACTAACCGCTAATTGAGAGACGCTTTCGGTCTCCACAGAGACTATATCGATATTCAGGCCAGACTCAAGGCCAACACCTATTACCCATCAGTATATTTGTCTCCATATAGAATATAGTAGTATATAGACTATATAAAAATGACGGAACCACCGCTTGAAAGTTAAGATGACTGTAATGAGTGCAATCGCGAATACGGCTGTTTTCGGAGGTATAGAGGGGATAACTGTCGATCCTGAGATACTCCACCTTTTTATCGCAGGTGCGCTGGGAATGCTGCTCGGGCTCGAACGAGAGTGGGCCAACAAATCCGCAGGAATCCGCACGTTTACCCTGACGAGCCTGGTGGGGGCTGCCGCAATGTCGCTCAACGAGACAATCCTACTTGCTTCTGGCGGAGCGCTTGTTCTCGTACAGGGAGGGTTGCTTGGAGTCCGGGGGATAGTCGCACAGTGGACTGGCGACGATGGTGAGCTAGACTCTGGCCTGTCCCTGACAACGTCGACCTCGCTCCTCGTCGCGTACGCGGTCGGGATTTTGGTTGGTGCTAATCACGTCCTGATCGGCGTCATCATTGGGATAACGTCGTCGTTCCTGCTAGTCCTTCGCAGGGAGCTACACGAGTTTGCCAACCAGTTATCCCGAGAGGAAGTACGCAGCGCCGGTGAGTTTGCGATCATCTCATTTGTCGTATATCCGCTCCTGCCCGGTGGAACGTACGGGCCGTGGGATGCGATTGATCCGAAACTGGTCTGGATGCTCGTAATCGCAGTCAGTGGGATCGGGTTTGTCAACTATATCGTGATGCAACGATACGGCAGCAAGGGGATCGCTGTCACTGGTTTCTTCGGTGGGTTGGTGAACTCCACCGCCGTGATCGGTGAAATCGCGGGCCGTGCAAAGAACAACGTGGGAATCACAGAGCTTGCAGTGGGAACGATACTGATAGCTGATGCGGCGATGGCGGTTCGGAATTTAGCGATCATCGTTGCGTTCGTCCCCGAGTCGGCTGTCAGCGTTGGACTCCCCCTCGGCCTGATCGCCATCAGTGGCGTTGGACTCGCATATTACGATAGCAACTGGGAGGGCGATCTGGAACTGGATTTCGACTCCCCGTTTAGTAGCGCGAACGCGCTGAAATTCGGGGTGCTCTTCCTTGCTGTCTTGATTCTCACCGCTGGCGCACAGCGTATCTTCGGAACAGCTGGCTTCCTGATTACGAGCTTCCTCAGCGGCATCGTCTCGAGCGGCACGACGACAACGACTGCAGTGACGCTGACATCGACTGGCCAGATATCGCCGGCGGTAGCGGCACAGGGCGTACTGGCCGGAACCCTCTCCAGTATCCTCGTGAAAATCGGGTTTGCAACGAGTATCAACCGCTCACTGTTAGCGCCGGTAGTGCGAAAGTCGCTCTACCTGTCGCTGATCGGAATCGGTGGTGTGGTTATTAGCCTCCAAGTGATATGAACCGCCAGAGCTATCCGGATGGTACGAGGGCCGCCGGGGTCCCTGCGGCAAAGGAAGCGCCTGTGAATACGTCGGCAGCGGCGTCTGCCGAAGCGTCACTGTTCGAAACGGGGAATCTCTAGATGACGTACACCAGTGCTATTATCGATCTCGACGGAACGGTGTATCGAGGGGAGTCATTAGTTGAAAACGCTGCCGAAGGGGTCCAAGCAGTGCGTCAGGCGGGGCTTTCGACCCTGTTCGTTACGAACAAACCGATTGACCGCCGAGAGACATACTGTGAGAAGCTGAACGCGCTGGGCATTGAGTGCAGCAGTGATGACATAATCACGTCCGCCACGGCAGCAGCGGACTATCTATCCGCGCAGTATCCGGAGCGTGAGATTTACGTTATCGGCGAGGACGCCCTGGTCGCGGAGTTGCGCGCCGCTGGATTGAAGACGACGACTGACCCAGAGCGAGCAGGCACAGTCATCGCATCACTTGATTTCGGGTTCGATTACCAGACGCTACAGGATGCGCTAATCGCACTCACTGAGAACGACGCGCTCTTCGTTGCGACCAATCCGGATCGAACGTGTCCTGTAGATGACGGTGAGATTCCCGATGCTGCAGGGATGATCGGAGCGATAGAGGGAGTGACTGGGCAGGAGTTGGACCAGTTGATTGGAAAACCGTCCAACGTCATCCTGCAGATGGCGCTGGAGCGGGTCGGCGGAGAGCCCGACCGTTGCCTCATGATCGGTGACCGGCTCGAGACAGACATCAGGATGGGAAATCAGGCTGGAATGGAGACGGTACTGCCACTCACTGGCGTCACCAGTACCGCGGACTTGGCGGAGAGTGAGGTGCGTGCCGACCACGTCGTGACCGACCTTTCAGAGCTGGCAGCGATTGTAGCGGACGAGGGATAGGGCAGGGACCAAGGAGCGGTTAGCTGTTCCCACTGCGTCTATGCCTCAGATATCAATCGAGTACACCGGGGTAGTCAGCGATGATTCCGTCGACACCGGCCTCGACCAGTTTCTCCGCCTGATGCCAGGTCGTTATGGTGTATGGGATCACCTTCCGCCCCTCCTTGTGGGCAGTCTCGACCAGATCGATCTCGGCGAAACCCGGGTCTTCGAGGTAATAATCTTCGTTGAAGAAGGGCGTGTTCATAATCATATTGTACGGGGGCTGGATGTACTCCGCGTCCAGATCACGGACGACAGACAGTCCCTCCTCGATGGAGTCCCAGAGCAAGTACGCGATCGGAATATTGGGATTCGACTTTCTGACGGACTCCAGTGCAGCCCTCTGGAACGACTGAACGATAAAGTCGTTCTCGTGAGTGGAGAGGACGTCAAGCGCCTGCTCCGTAAACGGGTCCCAGGTCTCAACGGCCGATTCTGACGCGTCATCGTCGGGAGAAACTCCAGCGGCTTTCCACTCAATGTTGAGTGGGATGCTGTCCGGAGTGGCTTCGACGAACTCGTCTAGTCGTGGGATCGTCTCTCCGCTGTCACGGATTTCGGCGTCCAGAACGGTCTGTACATCTGTCTCCCAGACGTACCCGGATTCGTCTGTCAGGTCGTCCAGCTTATCATCATGGAATACGACGATTTCGAAGTCCTCGCCCTTCCAGGGTTTCCCGCCTGCAGGTACGAGGTCACACTCCATCATGTCAGTGTTGTACCCCGGACCGCCACGACCACCGTACGCCGCCTGTTGGACAGCAGCAATGGTGTTTTGCGGATACAGGCCGCGGTAGCCACGGTGTGCAGCAAGGATCGGTGTGGAAGCGATAGGCGGCTCGGTGCTGTCGTGATCGTTTTCTCTGCCAGCAGCAGTGCCCACGATGGACCCCAGAGCGGCAGCAGACGCACTCTTCAGCACGGTTCGACGGCATATGTCTGGTATTCGAACCATTCCGTGGCCTATTACCTACACAATCTATATATAGCTATTGATTAGTAATATCGATATATACGGGTTCGGAGTTGCGAGTCATTTTACCCCTCATAGGAGGTGTGTCTGTAGCTCAGTCGGAACTGACCGACCCGCAATAGTCCGACAGCGACGAACAGGACGACGGAGTTCGCTGGGACGGACCCAAACTCGTGGAACTGGAGGGGTCCGGGAGGGGGCGTGAATAATTGCGTACCGGTCCGACCGTCCGTTGTAGTGCGGCACATGCCGAAATGGCATATAACTGTAACTATGCGGCAGCCTCCGCTCACTTTCAGCGTGCTTGATTACTCAGTACGGGGACGTAGCTGTCAGGGCCACGGACCTGAAAGCAGCGCATCAGGAAAACAGTCGTTCCCAGAGCACCGAACAGCAGTCCGACAGTCGGATACGGAAAGACTCCCTCAAAGAGAATGACCAGAAACAGTCCGGCGAGTGTCACCTGCACGCCGAGAAACTCCGCCTCTATCGTCTCTATATCCTCCTCTCTCCCAGTCGTTAAAAACGGTTGTGCCGTCCGACAGGAAAACAGTTCAGGCACCGTGAAAATGTGAACTGTTAACTAAGAACCTCGATATATGGAGGCACGGATGCCACAGCCAGTCATTGCATCGGTCGGTGCCTCACCGCTCGGCCGCACGGACCTCCCAGGCCGCGACCTGTTCTCGGTCGCTCTCGCGGAGGCGTTCGACGAACTGCCCGACCCTGCCGACATCGTTGAGGCGGTGTACGTCGGTAATCAGTCGGAGAGCTACGAACACCAGATCATGTACGGGACGTTGCTGGCGGAGTGGGCCGGCCTTCGGTATGTCCCCGCTGAACGGGTCGAAGGGTGTGCCGCCGCGGGCGCGCTCGCGCTGCGCCACGCAGTCAAGGATGTCCGCAACGGTGAGCATGAGGCCGTGCTCGCCTGCGGTGTCGAGAAGATGACGTCTGCGGGCACCAGCGGCGCGACGGACGCGCTGTCGGCGGCATTCGACCGCGCCATCGAGCAGCGCTCCGGCATCACCGCACCCAGCCAGTACGCACTGCTCGGCCAGCGCTACCTCCACGAGACCGACGCCACGGAGCGGGACCTTGCCGAGATCGCGGTGAAGAATCACGCCAACGCTGCTCGCAACCCTCGGGCGCAGTTCCCGAAGGAAATCGACGTGGCGACTGTGCTGGAATCGGACCCAGTTGCCCCGCCGCTGAAACTCTACGACTGCGCGCCAGTCGGCGACGGTGCCGCCGCTGTCCTCGTGACGACCGCTGAACTAGCGGCAGACCTTGACCGGCCGCAGGTGCGCGTCGCGGGCAGCGGGGCCGCTGCGAACAACATCGCGGTCGCTGAGCGGAACATGACCGATATCGCTGGCGCTCGCATTGCTGCCGAGACGGCGTACGAAGAGGCGGGCATCGACGCCACGGCTGTCGACATCGCGGAGGTTCACGACGCGTTCACAGTCTGTGAGGCGCTCCTCGCGGAAGCTGCCGGCTTCGCGCCTACAGGCACGGGCTATCAGAGCTACCTGCCGCCCGCGGAGCGGGCTGACGGCTGGACAGACGTGCAGTTGAGTCCGAGCGGTGGGCTGAAGGCTCGCGGCCACCCCATCGGCGCGACCGGACTCCTGCAGGCGCTCGAAGCCTACGAGCAGCTCACCGGAGCCGCAGATGACCGAGCAGTCGAGGGGGCCGAGACGGCCCTGTTGCTCAACGAAGGTGGTGTCGCTGACGCTGTCACCGTCGGCCACGTGCTCACGACGGCGGAGGCACCATGACTGACAGCGACCTCGATGCGACCGACCCCCAGACACTGCCGGGGTTCTTCGACGCCCTTGCGGACGGCGAGTTACTGGGCGGGGTCTGTGCGGACTGTGGACAGGTCCTGTTGCCGCCGCGGCCGGCTTGCTACGCCTGCGGTAGCCGCGCCGTCGACGTCGAGCCACAGCCCCGTGAGGGACAGATCTTCTCGTACACGGCAGTTCACACGCCACCGCCGGCGTTCGCGGAAGACGCGCCATACACGGTCGCCGTCGTAGAACTCGCGGCCGGTGGCCGCCTCCTCGGACGCGTCGCCGCCGATTACGCCGATGTCTCCATCGGTGACCCAGTCGAACTCACGGTGCGCGAGCCGACGGCTACAGAGCGGGAGGTGGCGCTCGACTACGAAACCGACTGGCCGGTTCACGTCTTTCAGCCGCGGTGAGAGCAGGCCTCGCAGACGACAGCAAGACGGTCGCGGCCACCCCAGCCACCCCTACTTGACTCAGGAACGGTAACTGATACAATAGACCCGCTGGGACGAGGCACGGAGCCACGAGGTCTCAATTATCGTCCCGGGGGAATCGTCTCTATCTCAGAAATGACAAACCGATCCCGGTCGATCACGAGGTCGAAATTTGAGACGGTAAGCGTACGCCGTTGTCGGAGTCCCTCGCCAAACCATCCGAAGTCGAGCACAGCTTCGAAAGACCGTTCAAGCAGCCCCTGCCGCTGTGCACTGATGAAGTCAGCATCTCCAGCAGCGATGAGTATACTGTTTGACTCAGCTACAATATAACAGATCGTCTGCGCACTAAAGTACAGATCGCCTGGTTCGAAGAACTTCCATATCACCGGAACGAAGTCGGTGAGAGAATCGACGAAGACCACTTCACCTGGTTTCGTCTCGATGAGGTCGTCAAACCGCCGGAATACATGTTGATACTGCTCCGTTGACTGGTCCGTCTTTGATTTGTACTCGAAGCCGCCACCAGCCCCGGGTTTCATTGGCCCGAGAGTGACCATTTCCTCGGCAAGGCTGTGGACCTCGATGTGGTCAGGTGCGAACGTCTGTAGAATTGAATTTTCAGCGTAACAGTGCCTCGTTGACGGCGATCGTCATGACGACAATTTCGGCGGTAGACGCGCAGTTATCCGCTGTCATGATAGTTGGACGGTGAGTCCCCAGCAGCTGTATGAAAAAAAGACAGTCAGTCTAAGGCACAAGTATTTTAATACTAATCATATAATAATCGGTTGGGTTCTGGTCCCCGCTCCACTTCCCTCTGGATCGCCCCAATTCAGCAACTGACCCGGGTCCAGAACCCGTTGTCGTGGATGACGACTTCCAATGGTGTGTTGCACGCTGCTGCCCCATGGCTGCACACCTACCCCCCACTCTGTTGTTGCCTGATCGGTGGTGGTTGTGCAGGCGTGCCAGTCTCTACCTGAATGTATCAGTAAGCAGTCTGGCTGCGGTCCAGAACTCGGCAGGCATGAAGGATATAGCGCACGCTTCTCCGCATTCACCTCAGACCTGCGTGGATTCTGTGCCCCATTGATTCGTCTATTCTATCGACTGTGTCAGGGCTCAACTCTGTCGTCGACGCCGCGGTATCCGCTAGTTCGATGTGTCCCGACTCTCCCACTCTCAGCAACTGACTGCTCCGTTGATGCACATAGCGGGACCGAAGTTGTGCGACGTAGAACTGTGGACACCGCTAGAGACTGTGGCAGGATGGCCGGTTTCCGAGAGGGCTTATCTTATGCCATTCGATGACATGTCTCAACAATGTCTATTTACTAGGCGATTATTACATCCGAGTGGGTTCTGGTCCCCGCTTCAACCACCCCTGATTGCTGGTCGTCTGGTAGGGTTTCTCGGGTCCGGAACCCAGCCGTGCCTCTGACATAGCAGTACGGTGGGTCACAAATTGCCCATTGTGGCCCACCATTTCCCTCCAAACGATCGGGCAGGGTCCAGTCCCTGGTTGTGTCGTACTGTTGTTCCGTTGGAATGCCGGTAAAATGGGATCGCAGCGTCTTGCAAACGTCTCTACAGGTGAGCAGGCCGAGTGCCTCGGGGCTACCCGAGGCGGTTCACACGGAACTGGTGCAGCCACGTGTCAGCGTCAGTCAGCGAATACACGTTGGTGCAAGCGTGTTCAGTACTCATCGCTTCTGTTTTTCCGTTTACGTATCATAGCCCGGCTGGCATACGTAGCGCGCGGCTTGACCTCAGCGGCACTCGCCTCAAACCGCACACCCGAGGTCGTCAAGCGTCTGAAGCGCCGTCTCGAGGTCCGACTGTTTGACGAGCACGTGGTCCGTCGAATACGCCGAGACGACGAACACAGAGACGTCGGCGTCGGCCAGGGCCGACGCGACAACTGCGAGGAACCCGACCAGTTCGAACGGGAGTTCAACATCGAAGGTCAGTCGCTTCCAGCCACGTTCCACGTCAGCGGCCTCGTCCACGGTTGGGCTGGTCTGGTCGACGACGACGGTGGTCTCTGTCTCGTCCTGCACCGTCACGAACGCGTCCGGGTCTGGGTGGGCCGTCCGGCAGACGGCGTACACATCGTCAGCAACAGTGACCGTGGCGTCTTCCAGAAAGTCAGCCGGTTCCATCCCGTCGTCTTTGGTTCCTCTCCCACTAGTAGTGGTCGGTGTAGAATGCCGACCAGCGGGCCTGAGTCAAGCATGAGCTGGAAGCCGCAGCTTCGAATTTCCGCTCTGCACTGAGAGACAGCCAATCAAGACGGGTGATCGCTACTCCTCGACCCACTTGCACCGGAGCTCGTAGCGTGCCACGGCGTCGACATCGACGCCAAGTGCGAACTCAAGTGTGGTCGACTCACCGACGCCAACGGCGTCCACTAGCGTGCGTCCAGCTTGATATACCTGCTCGCCGGTATCGGAGCGAAACGTACAGACGATCCGTGGGACTGGCGGGTCGGTTGTGATAGATTCGTCGCCGTCGTTTTCGGCCGTCACCTCGACGGCGATTTGAGTGCCAGAGTACGTCGCCTGAACTGCGTAGTCGTGTGAGAGGACGAGCGGCGTCTCGTTTGTGCTCACGGTTCCGTTGACGCTCGACCCAGTACAGCCGGCAAACAGTGTCCCCACCCCGGCGGCCAGCGATCCGAGGACGGCACGTCGGTGCATGCTATGACCCCGGACACCTCCAGAATAAATGTCCCGTCCGTACTGTCCGGACGCCGCCGAATCTCGGACCGGCGAGCGCGCCGCCGGTGGGGTCAGTGCAGTTCGGGCAGCCTCTCGACCAGCGCCCGGAGATCCGCCACCTCGGCGGTCGGTTCAACGTCGAGGGACACGTCCGAGACGTGGTCACGTCGGAGGAAGACCGAGTCGATGCCGGCGCGGTGAGCCGCGACAACGTCCTTCTCGGAGTCCCCGACGTACAGCGCCTCGCTCGCGTCCAGGTCAGAAAGCGCCTGCTCGATGTACGCCGGGTCCGGTTTGCGCCGGGCCGCGCCCGCGAGGGTCGGCTGGCGGCCGTAAGCGGTGTCGAAGCGGTCGATGTCGTGGTGAGCGAGCAGAAATTCGACGGTCGCGTGCTGGTTGTTGCTGACCAGTCCCAGCGGCACGTCGAGCGCGTCGAGCGCGCGCACGTCGTCGTAGACGGGCTTGCCGCCCGCGCGGGTGTGGGCCTGCTGGGCGAGGCTCGCGGTCAGTTCGCGCTGGTGCCAGAACGCCTCGGCGTCGAGGCCGTGGTCGGCGATCAGGTCCCGCGGGACCGCGTCCTCGGCGACGGACTGTCGGACCGTCGACGCGTCGACCGGCACGTCGAAGGCCGCGAAGGCGTCCACGACGGCGTCGACGAGAACGCTCTGGTCGCTGGGTTCGACGATCACGCCGTCGTTGTCGAAGACGACGGCGTCGTACTCAGTCATCGCCCGGCACCCCCGTCTCCGGAAGCGGGGCGTCGCCGTCGGTGCAGGCGGCCACGTCGGCGACGGACTTCATCTCGAAGACGAAGCAGTCCGCCGGGATGGCGTCGATCAACGGTTCGGGCGCAGACAGCGGGTCGTGCTGGTCGGCGGTCCCGTCATTGTCGTGGAGGTGACAGACGCGGATTCGGTCGCCGAAGCGGTCGACGAAGTCGCGCCAGTCCTCGCCGGTCACCTTCGCGTGGCCGACGTCGAGCGTGACGCCGAGGTACTCCGGAATCACGTCGACGGATTCGAGCAGTGCCGCGAGGTCGTCTGGCGTGGTGGTGTAGCGCCGCGTCGTCTCGTCGAAGGGCTGGTTCTCCAGACAGAGCGGGACGCCGACCAGCTGGGCGTACTCGGCGCACTCCGCGAGCGACCGCTTCGCGCTCTCCCAGGCCTGTTCGTGGACCCACTCGGGGTAGCGCTCCGGGACCGACCCGCCGTGGACGACGACGGCCTCGGCCCCGGCGTCGGCGGCGTCGTCGAGCGTCCGCTTGACTCGCTCGACGGAGTCCTGCCGGACCACCTCGTCGTAGCTCCCGGTGTTCCAGTCCCGGAACGGCGCGTGGTACGTGACGCTGACGTCGTAGCGCTCGCACAGTTCTCGGACCGCTCGCGGCCCCGGCGTGTCGGGGTGGCCCGCGAGGTACTCGCGCTTGAACTCTACGTGGTCGAGACCAAGGTCGGTGACGTATCGCACGAACGCCTCGACGGTCGTCCCGTAGCGGATATCCATCGCCGCGCCGACGCGGGCGGTCATCGCGTCCCTCCCGCCGCCGGGTCCGCGCAGTACACTGGCTGGCCGGCGACGAGTGCGCGCGTCACAGTGGGCGTCGGGTCGCGGTCGACGACCAGCAGGTCGGCGCGCGCCCCGTCCGCTATCCGGCCGCGGTCGGTGAGACCGACCGCGTCGGCGGGGGCGGCGCTGACCCGCCTGACCCGCGCCGGGAGCGGTTCGCCGGTGTCGACGAACGCGCCGGCGAGCAGCGACGGGGGGTGGTAGTCCGCGACCAGCGCGTCGACCACGCCAGCCCTGATGGCGTCGGCTGTCGAGAGGTTGCCCCACTGGCTCTCCCCACGGACGAGGTTCGGCGCGCCCATCGCTGTCGTCATCCCGATGTCGGTGGCCCGTTCGGCCGTCTCCAGCGTGATGGGGTACTCCGTGATGTCCACGCCGGCCTCGCTCAGTCGGTCGACCTCGGCGGGGTCCTCGTCGTCGTGGGAGGCCGTCACCGCGCCGGCGTCGTGGGCGGCCGCGACGACCCGGTCCACACGCTCGCGGAGCGTCGCCATCGAGATGTCGGTTCGCTCGGCGATCATCTCCTCGGCCTCCTCGACCGTGCGGTCGTCGGCGTTCTCGTAGTACCGCTTGAACGCCTCGACGTCGCGGAACTGGCCCTTGCCGGGGACGTGGCTCATCACCGAGACGAGGTCGGCGTCGCCGTTCTCGACGACGTCCAGCACCGCGTCGACGCACCGGCGCTGGGTCACCTCACACCGGGCGTGCAGGCGGTGGTCCGCGAGCAGGTCGTCGGCGGCGGCGATGGCGTCGGTCAGCGTCGCCGCGAGTTCCGGCGAGCGGTCCTCGTCCGCGTCGTCCTCGAAGGAGATGGCGTGGAACTTCGTCGTGATGCCGGCCGCGAGGTTCGCACGGTCCGCGGACGCGAGCGCCATCGACGGGGGCATGCGCGCACCCGACCGCGGGTGGAGGTGCGTCTCGATATCGTCGCCGTGCAGGTCGACGAGGCCGGGCAGGATCAGGCGGCCGTTGGCGTCCACGACGGTGTCGGCGTCGGCGTCGACAGCACCCACGCTCACGATTCGGTCCCCCTCGACGCGGACGCCGCCCTCGACGACCGCGTCGGGCGTGACGACCCGGCCGCCGACGATGGCGACGCTCTCTGCGGCGGTCTGAGCGGTCGAACTCATCCGACCACCACCTCTCCGTCGAAGGCGTCGATGGGGACGACCCGACGGAGGCGGCCGTCGTCCAGCACGACCACCCGGTCGGCGACGGCCTCCACGACGTCGGTGTCGTGGAAGACGCCGACCACTGTGGTCCCCGCGTCCAGCGACGTCGAGAGCAGGTCGATGGCGGCCCGGCGCGTCTCGGGGTCGAGGGCGCTCGTCGGTTCGTCGAGCAGGAGCAGGTCCGGTTCCGGCGCGAGTGCCTGCGCGAGGTTGACGCGCTGGCGCTCCCCGCCGGAGAACGTCGCCGGGTACGCCTGCCAGAGTTCCTCCGGCACTGACAGCGCGGACAGGAGGTCGCGGGCGGTGTCCCGGGCGTCCTCGCGGTCGGTCCCCTGCTCGACGAGCGGCCGCGCGACCACGTCGACTGCGGGGACGCGCGGTATCTCGTCGAGGAACTGGGAAGTGTAGCCGATGGCGTCGCCCCGGAGGTCGATGACCGTCCGGTCGGGACAGGACGCGAGGTCCACGTCGCCGTCGGGGCCGTGGTAGACGACGGCGCCCGAACTGGGCTCGTAGGTGCGATAGAGGCACTTCAGCAGCGAGGACTTGCCGCTGCCGGACTCTCCGACGATAGCGAGGAACTCGCCCTCGCGCACGTCGAACGATACGCCGTCGAGGCCGACGACCTGCGTGTCGCCGAGCACGTGCATGTCGAAGGTCTTCGAGAGACCGTCGACGGACAGGACTGTCATATGACTGAGTTGATGAGGGTCTGGGTGTACTCGTGGTGCGGGTCTTCCATCACGCGGTCCGTGAGGCCGGACTCGACGACGCGCCCGTGGCGCATCACCAGCGTCCGGTCGGCCAGCAGGCGGACGACGCTCAGGTCGTGCGAGACGACGATGGCCGCGACGCCCTCCTCGCGCTGGACGCGCCGGAACATGTCGAGGACGCGGGCCTGGACGCTCACGTCCAGCCCTGTGGTCGGTTCGTCCAGCACGACCAGGTCGGGGTCCGTCGCCAGCGCACGGGCTATCTGGACCCGGCGCTGCATCCCGCCGGAGTAGGTGCTGGTGGGGTCGTCCATCCGGGTGACGGGAATCTCGGTCGCCTCAAACAGGTCCCGGACGCGCTCGCGGACGTCCTCGTAGGACCGCTCGCCCGCCGAGAGCAGTTTCTCGGCGACGTTGCCGCCGCCAGTGAACGAGAGGTTCAGTCCGTCGCGGATGTGCTGGTGGACCAGGGCGATGTCGCCGGTCCGGAGGTCGTGACGCGTCTCGTAGTCGACGTCGAGCAGGTTGCCGTCATGGCCGGCGTAGCGCACTTCTCCGGCGGTTTTCGCGTCCGAATCGCGCTCCAGTGCGACCAGTTCAGCGAGGCTGGACTTGCCGCTGCCGGACTCGCCGACGATGCCGAGCACCTCGCCGGCCTCGACGTCGAGGTCGGCCTCGGCGCAGGCCACGACGCTCCCGCAGTGGGGACACTGGTTCGTCCCGGCGCGGTCGCCCGTCGACTCGACGCACTGTGGACATCTGGGCCCGTACACCGTCTCCAGGCCCTCGGCGTCGAGCAGCGTCACTGCCCGTCACCTCCACGGACCGCCTCGTCGCCTGTGACAGCGTCGTCGTCCGTGGCCGCACGGGCCGCCCCGTCGTCTGCTGTGGCCGTCTCACTCGTTCCCGGCCCCCAGTCGACGCTCTCGCGGTCGAGGTGGTGGGCCTTCGACAGGTCGGGATTCTCGCGGCGCTTCTCACAGAAGCTCGCGTCATTGCAGGCGTAGCGCGTCTCGAAGCCTCCGTCCGCGTCCGCGGCGGCCTCCGAGACTTCGACGAGGTAGGTGTCGGTCGATCCGCAGGCGTGACAGGCCTCGTCCGGGAACCGCTCGACCGTGAACTCGCGGTCCTCGAAGGCCAGCGGTTCGACCTCTGTGTGGGGCGGGACGGCGTAGATGCGTGCCTCTCGGCCGGCGGCCAGCACGGTGAGGTGGTCGGCATCGTCGAGTTTCGGCACGTCCCAGCGAGGGATGGGTGAAGGGTCCATCAGGTAGCGCCCGGCGACCATCGTCGGGTACCGCGACGCGATCTGGATCTCGCCGTACTCGACGACATTCTCGTAGAGGTGGACCCACATCTTCCCGTAGTTCCGGTGGGCATGTCGGCGTCGGTTCGCGGCGTCGGAGGGGTCGACCTTCCGGAGGGCGTCGGTGACCGGCACCTGCAACACGAGGCGCTGGTCGTCGGTCAGCACCTCCTCCGGGATGCGGTGGCGGCTCTGTATCAGGTCGGCGGCGGTGGTGTCCGTCGTCGTCTCCACTTCTGCCGTGTTCTCCGCTAGCCGGCGGATGTTGGCCGCGTTGACGCTCTCGTCTGCGCCCTGGTCGATCACTTTGAACGTGTCGTCGGGGCCGAGCAGCGACAGCGACGCCTGTATCCCGCCGGTCCCCCACCCGCGGGCCAGCGGCATCGGCCGTGAGGCGTAGGGCACCTGGTGGCCGGGGATGGCGACGGCCTTCAGCATCGACCGCCGGACCTCGCGCTTGGTGTGTTCGTCGAGATACGCGTAGTTGTACCCCGCGAGGCCGTCGCCGTCGAGCGAATCCAGCGCGGCGTCGACGGAGTCGGTCGCGACGGGTGTCCCCCCGTCGGGCGAGACGTCGTTAGTGGTGGTGTCCTCAGTCATCGTCACTCGCTCCCGCGACTGCCGGTTCGGCTGGCTGTTCGTCGTCGACGCGTCCGTCCTCACGAAGCCCCTGGCGCTCCCGGATCGCGCGGATGCGGTCCAGAATCGACTGGAAGGTGACGTAGTGGGGCAGTTTGAGGTGCTCGATGAAGCCGAAGGCGTCCATCCCGTCGACCGTGTCGAGGACGAACTCGGCGTCCTCGGCCGGTTCGGCCTCGCCGTCGAGCTGTATCGAGGCGTCGAGGATCGTCATCCCGATGGCCTTGCGTTCGTTGCGACCGAACGTCAGGCCGTAGCCGAAGGCGAACTGGGGGTCCTCGCGCTTCTCGTAGACAGGCACGACGGCCTCTGACTCGGTGACACGCGTGTGCGCGACGGTCACGTCGTCGCCGGTGTAGGGGTGTTCGATGCGGACCGGCAGGTCGCCGACGCGGACCTCCGCCAATGTCGGGTGGACCTGGCCGTACCCCCGGAGCGCGGAGTAGCCGAGCGCCGTCACAGCGCCGGTCTCGCCCCGGGCGAGTTCCTGTAACACCTCGTCGCGCTCGGGCGGATGCGTCACCGACTCCCGCGTGGTGTCGTTTGGCTCCTCAACGTCCGGGGCGGTCGGTTCGTGGAGCAGGCCCTCCTCGCGGAGCAGTTCTGTGACGTTCGTGAGCCGCTCGGGTTCGCCTGCGTCCTCGACGTCCCAGTCCTCGGTCGGGTCCGTCGGGTCGCCGTCGACGAGGTCGAAGTCCAGCAGGCGCTGGGTGTAGTCCTTGGTCGCGCCGAGAATCTGGCCGCCAGGGACATCTTTGAACGCCGGGGAGACGCGCCGCGAGGCGATCATCTCGCTTGGCTCGACTGTGACACTCTCGTCGAAGCGCTCCAGCGTCGAACGGTAGGCCCGCAGGAGGAAGGCGGCCTCGACGGCGTCCCCCTGGGCCTGCTTGACCGCCAGCGCAGCCAGTCGTGGGGCGTACAGTCCGCCCTCGCCCATCGCCTGGGCGGTGAGGCGACCGAACTGGTCGCGAATCTGGTCGACATCGACGTCCTCGGAGTCACCGATCCGCTGACTCTCGAATAAGTCGGCCGCGCGCTCGATGAGTTCCTCGCCGGCGGTGACGGCGACGTATCCCATTCAGACCACCTCCGCGGTGAGCGACCGGGGGAGGGCCGCGAGGCTGTCGTCGGCCGCGAACACCGCGTCGACGCCCCGGGGATAGCTCGACTGGGCGTCGGTGAGCGCGGCCAGATCTGCGGCGGGCAGCGACACCGACAGCGTCGTCTCCCCGTCGACGCCCGGCCCGGTAATCCGAACGGTCGTCCCGGCCCCGGCGGCCCCAGCGGCGAGCGACGCCACGCGGTAGACGACCGTCGCGCCGTCGCTGGGTTCGACGAGCGTCCCGCGTTCGCACTCGCGTACGTCGACGTCTCGGTCGCCGGTGAGGTGGACGATGTCGGCCGCCTCGGGCGGCGCGGCGTCGAGACGCCCCTGGTCCGAGAGCGCGTCGCGGAGCGTCTCGTCGGTCGTCGAGAGCGTCACTTCGTGGTCGACCAGCGTCGAGACGACGGCCTGGTCTGCCGGCGACGGGACGGACTGGACCGTTCCCGGCCGACTCATCGCTTCGAGCAGACCGTCGAACGCGTCGCGCGTGTCGTGGACTGGGTCGAGACCGAGCGCCCTCATTCCTCGCCCTCCATCGTCTGGAAGTCGACGGCCGTATGCTTGCTCTCGGCCCACGCCCGCCGGCGCTGGTCGCGCTCGCTGTCGGCGACCGCTTCGAGCGCCGCGACGATGTCCGGCGTCGCCTCGTGGTCGCCGGCGACGGCGGCGTCGACGATAGCCCCAGAAAGCGCGGCGCGCTCGCGCTTGCCGGGGAGCATTGCGAATCCGCGAGCGCCGTCGAGTTCGACCTCGGCGGGCGTCACAAGGACCTCCCCGAGATTGAACGGCCGTCGCTCGACCGGTTCGCGTACCTGTTGCATCACCAACTGCGGCCGTGGCTCCTGACGGACGGACAGCGGCGGGTCGTCCGCGAGGACATCGTTGGCGAACCGGGCGAGCGTCCCGCCCTCGCAGGCGGCGATCAGCTCGAACCGGTCCGACCGATCATATGGGTCAACCATGCACTCACTCTATCAGGACTGCAACTACCGCATAAGGCTTCACTCGGTACTCTCTATGCCCGACCAGCTGCTGGGGTTCGCTCCCCCTCCTGTCTCTGTGCGTCTATACGGGTATGTACTTGCTAGCCACGTTGTGGAGATAGTCACCAGCCGCCCTCAGACAGGTGGACGCTCTGGACTCTACGCAGCCAACTGTTATTCGACCCCTTTACCAGCCCACAGATGATGTCAGACGACGCGACTGAATACGGGTTCGGGGTATCGGACACAACGAACGGGACACAGTCTGGTGCGGTCAACCGCCGTCGATTCCTCGCCGGTGGTGCGGCCGCCGCTGCGACATTTGGTCTCGCCGGGTGCAGCTCCGTGATGGGCGGTGGGAGTGGTGGCGGCGCAGAGAGCGTCACGATGCTGCTGACGCCGGGGACGCCGGCCGACGCCCGTCGGCGCTACAAGCCGGTCCAGAACCTCATCAACGGCGAGGTTGACGGCGTCAACGTGGAAATGAAGGTCCCACAAGATTACTCCGCTATCCGACCGGCGCTGGAGAGTGAGCAGGCCGAGATCGGGATGGACGACGTGACACTCATCTCCAACCCCGACCTGATGGACGTCTACGGAACGACCGTCACGGGCGGGTCGGCGTTCTACTTCTCGGTAATGCTAGTCAAACCGGACTCGGAGATTTCAGAGCGGACAGACGTGGAGGGCAAGACGTGGGCTTTCGCCGACCGCCTCTCGACCAGCGGCTCCATTTTCGCGCTCTACACGCTTCAGGAGGCTGGCCTCGACATCGGTGAGGCACCCAAGGGGCCGCCGGAAGACTTCGAAGGGAGCTGGACCGACCACGACATCGCTCTGCAGAAACTCGGGAACGGCGAGGCTGACGGCGCGACCACCTGGGGTGGGAACGGCATCCCGCACATCCCCGAGAAGTACAAGTCAGACTTCCCCGACCGCGTGCTGGACAAGAGTTCCTTCCTCGACACGCTCGGGACTGAAACGCCGGCATTCAAGCCGATCTGGTGGTCCTTCCCCATCCCGAAACAGCCGATGTACGCCCGCAAGAGCTGGGACTCCGAGAAGAAATCGGCGATCGGCGACGCACTGGTCAATTCTGATAAGGAAACTATCCAGCAGTACTACCCGGACGACTACAACGAGGAGGAACTGCCGTTCACGACACTTAGAGACACCTCAATGGAGACATATCAACCGGTGATCAAACGGATGAACGCAGTCGGCATTGACCCCGCGGCCTAAGCGCTTAGGGTACTATTTTTATCATGAGTACGCTTAAGGTAGAAAACCTGACAAAGGAGTACGGTGACGTGACAGCCCTCGAATCAGTATCGTTCGAGATTGAAGACGAGTTCGCGGTCTTGCTCGGAGAGTCTGGGGCGGGAAAGTCGACGCTGTTGCGCTGTGCCAACGGTCTGACCGAGCCTACTGAGGGCGGTATCTATCTCGATGACGAGGAGATTGGCGGGTCGCGGACAGACGTTGGGATGATCTTCCAGCAACACAACCTTGTGGAAGGCGTCTCGGCGTACCTGAACGCTCTCACTGGGTCTCTGGACCGCGTTTCGATGGTCAAGAGCCTGCTTCAGTGGCAGGCCCGCGAGGACAAGGTCCGGGCGTTGGAGGCTCTGGAAACAGTCGGCCTGCTCGACGAGAGCCACCAGCGCGTCACTCAGATGTCGGGCGGGCAGCAACAGCGCGTCGGCATCGCCCGCGCGCTGGTCCAGGACCCCCGTCTCCTGCTCGCGGACGAACCGGTCGCAAGCCTCGACCCCGCCAGCGCCGAAACAGTGATGGGCTACCTCCGGAAGGCCGCGATGGAGCATAATGTGACGGCGCTCGTAAGCCTCCATCAGGTTAACATCGCCGCACACTTCGGCGACCGATTCATCGGCTTGAAAGACGGTCAAAAACTGTTCGACGTGGGTCGGGAGGGCCTGACGCCCGATTTGATTGACGACCTGTACGGCAGCGTCGAGACGGTCGGCCTAGCAGACCAGGACGACCTCGCCGACGGCGCTGCCGGTCTCCCCGGAGACGAGGACCACGAGCGGAGGGTCGAAGCGTGAGTTCGGCCGACGGCAACCGCGTCGCGACATACTTCGGGTTCGACGACGTGGGCGACACCGCCGCGGAACAGAAACTTCAGGAGATGAAGCGCCGTAAGACGAAACGGCGGCTCTGGACGCTTTTAGGCCTCGTTGGCACCGGTTTGATATTTTATTTCAGTCTCCGCGTAATCGAGTTCGAACTGCTGATGCTGGTCGAGCAACTCGACCAGTTCTACGAGGCACTACTGGGGTACTTCCCACCGACGACGTACTTCGGCGTTCCGTTCGTTGATCTCGGTGAGTACTGGGCGTTCATGATGGCGGAGAATCTTATTCTCACCGTCGAGAACGGACAGATCGTCTGGGGCGCTATGTTCGTCACGTTAGCTGTCGCATTCGCTGGGTCGGTACTCGGACTGCCCGGCGCGCTCTTTTTCGGCGTGATGGCAAGCGAGCGGGTTGTCCCCTACCCGTTCAATTTCGTCTTCCGCGGGACGATGAGCCTCATTCGAGCTATCCCCGGACTTGTCTGGTTCCTGATACTCATCCCGCTGGCCGGGGTCACACCGTTCACCGCAGCTCTGGCGATAATGGTCGACACAACGGGATACCTCGGCCGGTTGTTCACCGATGAGCTCGAAGAGATAGAGGACGGACCCATCGAGGGGATCCGCTCGACGGGCGCGAACCGCTCGCAGGTCGTCTCTTTCGGGATGCTCAGTCAGGTGTTCCGGCAGTTTATCGCCTGGATCGCCTTCGATCTGGAACACAACGTGCGGGCCGCTATCGGCCTCGGTATCATCGGCGGCGGCGGCCTGGGTCTGGAACTGTACATCCAGCGACAGACGTTCCACTACACCAATATGATGGCCTGTATCATTCTGATCTTCCTGTTAGCCGGATCTGTTGAACTAATCAGTCAGCGTGTCCGGTCGTACCTGCGAGAGGACGACGACACCGAACAGACCGGCGTCCTCGACGCCTTCGTAAACGCGCCGAAGAAGATACTGGCCTCGACGATGGGGCGTCGCCAGTGACGTACGTCGAGGACTACGGGGCGGACCGGACCCGGTCGCTCGGTCCCGACCCGACGCTGCACGACCCCGTCTCGATCACTGAGAGCGAACTCGGGGCGTGGACCGAGGTTCGGCAACGGTCTCGACTCAACGAGTCTGCTATCGGCGACTACACCTATCTCATGGAGGACGTACAGCTGGATTTCACGACCATTGGGAAGTTCGGCAACGTCGCCGCCGCGGCCAGACTCGGGCCGACCAACCACCCCATCGACCGCCCGACGGCACATCACTTCACCTATCGCGCGGCGATGTACGACCTCGGAAAAGACGACGAGTCGATATTCGAATGGCGGGCCGACCAGCCAGTCGAAGTCGGTCACGACGTGTGGATTGGCCACGGTGCCATCGTCCTCCCCGGTGTCTCTATCGGTGATGGGGCCGTCGTGGGCGCGGGTGCCGTCGTTGCCGACGACGTGGCGCCGTACTCCATCGTTGCGGGCGTCCCCGCCGAGCCGATTCGGCGGCGTTTCCCAGAGGACATCGCGGCTCGCATCGCAGCGACTGAATGGTGGGACTGGGACCACGAGACGCTCCGCGAACGACTCGACGACTTCCGCGATTTAGAGACCTTTCTCGACCGGCACGCGCCCGAGACAGCCGACCCCGCGACGCTGGATTGAGCAGTCTGGACCCGTCTGTACTCGCGCTGTTTTTGTCGGTTCAGATCTCGACGTGGTCCGGCTGGACGCCAGAATGCAACTGAACGGCCAGCTCAGCGGCGTCGACCCAGTAGTAGATAGCCCGTTCAAGTGCACGCGTAATGGTGACGAGATACCCGTACATATCGGGGTCGTACGCTGTCACCAGTTCGAATAACTCATCCAGATCCCGGTGGACAGTGACCTCCTCCTCTCGGAGTCTGTCGAGTACTTCGAGTTCACAGTCGAATAGAATTCTCGAAAAGTAGTCGTTGATCTGCTCCCCGGATGCAAAAATATCCGTCATCCGTTCGTTCACCATCCCAGTCGCGTCGGTCTCCTCACGAGCGACCACGTCGGCAATGAAGCAGGCCCGGTCGCCGACGATTTCGAGATTGGTCGCAATCGTCGAAAGGTCGGCAGCGACGCGGTTACCGGGCCAATCAGTCGTCAGCGTGTAGGACTTCAATTCCGACAGCACTGCGGAGTAGCGCTCATTGGTCAACGATTCAAGTTTCTTCGCCGAGCGATCAACAGGGTCACCTTCGAAGGCTGCACGAGCCGCTTCGTACTGGCGGGTGGTCACCGACTCTAATCGTGCGAGCAGTTTGAGGAGCGCTGCACCTCGGTCATCAGATACATCGGCATCTGTTTCGGTCTCTTCGGCTGATCCACCGTATAGCTTCGAGATGTTCGGTGCACCACGGTAGAGTGCCTCATCGTCGACAATGTAGCCCTTTCGAACGACGTTTTCGGCCTTGAGTTCCTGAAGCAATTCCGAGAGGTACTGTTCAGAAATACCGACTGTGCGTGCCAGCTTTTCTTTCGTCTTCGGAGCGGTTCGGTCAATCGCCTCGACAACCTGTGCACGTGTTGCATCGCGACCCTGTTGATCCCTCGCCAGCGGGTGGTGCCACGTTCGATGGGACATAGCTGCTTCTCTCTACTTGCAGTATTAGCCCTGTTCCACAGACTGTCCGGACGGCTATATAGCGTTGTTAGCTGCCGTGACGTACTCTGTTTTTCCCTTCCGCTCTGGCGGCCTGTACAGATATATACCACTTCCTACCAGGATAGACCCCTCATATAAAATATAATATCTATTCTGTTATCAGCGGGTAGTGTATGGAGACACGGAAGGTGCAACTCTCGGGGGGAACGACATTTACTGTCTCTCTGCCGAAATCGTGGGCGCAGGAACACGGAATCGACGCTGGATCCGTGCTCTCACTGCATCCCAACGACGACGGATCGCTACTGATTGAGGCGACAACGGATCGCACGATGGAGGCCCGGACGACGACAGTCGATGTGGCGACCGACTCAGACAACGCTATCCGTCAGCAAATACACGCCCTGCACGCCGTCGGTTTCGATACAGTGACGCTGCTAGATAGAACAGGCCACTCCGCGGAGCGCCGGAAGTTGGTTGAGGACACTGTCTCGAAGCTCTCAGGATTCGAACTGTTGGAGGCCGGTGAGACGCGAATCCGCCTGACCAACCTCATTGACGCCAACAACGTCGATGTGCGTAAGTCTGCGCTCCGGTTGCGGCTTGTCATGCTGGGAATGCACCGTGATGCCGTTCAGGCCGTGCTAAACGGCGACGAAGCACTTGCTCGGCAGGTCATCAACCGCGATAGCGAGGCCGACAAGCTGTTCGCGATGGTGACCAGACACTTCCGTCGCGCGCTGACAAACCTCCAAGAGGTAGAGAAGCTCTCATACGGTCGTGACGAGCTATTCGAGTATTACTATGCTAGCCGGCAGTTCGAGCGATGTGCAGACCATGCCGAGAAGATAGCGCGCTTTGCTCTCGACCCCGACGCAGTGGTGCCAGCGACGTTCGCGGATCGCATTGAGTCGCTCTCGGCGACTTCCCGACAGGTCGTCGACGACGCCGCCGACGTGATCCTCGCCGACGGCGGCATCGAGGCCGCACACGCTGCCCTCTCCAAGCGCAACGATTTGAGCGACAATCTCCAGGCGCTGGATCGAGACCTCTACGGGCACGATACCCCCGGCGAGGCCTACGTCGTGGGTCTCTTACTCGACAGTATTCAGCGGACTGCTGAGTACGGTGCCAACGTCGCTGGCATCGCTATCCAGCAAACTGCTCGTGAATGCGAGTGTCTCGACTGAATAGCGGATCGACGGTGCGACGATGCGTGGCCAGTGTGCGGGGCACGAGCGGCGGCATGGATAAGAGGTAGCGGGAGAGTCGCGGCCAGTGATTTCAGGTACCCGGTCGCACCGAGCGACGTGATCTCGCTGAGCGGGTCAGCAGCGAGGGACCTCGCTGTGGTATTCGTGAAGTTGCCCCCGGGAAATCTGACCGCACTGGCATAGTGCGTGCCGCGTGTGTGGCCCAATCAGTTACGCCACTCGTTGATGAGTGTCGGTATGATAACGCCAACGCCGAGTAGCACAGCGAAGTGAATCCATTGATTGTCGGTAACAGTTATGCTACCGAATACCGACACGAGAGCGAGTATGATAAAGACAGCTGTGATCTTGGTCTCTGTACTGACAAAGCTCGTTGAACGACTGGAGGGCGGTTCTGACATCTGGTTAATGTTTGATCGCATTCTAAAAATGTCTTACCTAGAGTATCAGACCCAGCAACTGCCCCGAGCCGAACAGCATAAGAGGCGCACCCGCGTATAAAGTGGGGCTACACGGCCCGCAGCTTACGAAAAGCAGTCAGCGATTCAGGTGTGCAATTCTGAAAAGTCGCCATAGCCACGCCGATGCTGAAACCCAGCAGGAAACGCCTGGAGGGTATGCGTGTGGAAACCGCAGGGCCACATCGGCCTGAAATCCTGTGACGGGAGGGTTGTGGTTTCTGGCGATACCTTCTGTTCTTGACGGCCTCTCTGTACTGTACTGGCAACGGTCATACAGGTGCAGTTCAGCCGTGCTATCGAATTCGAAGTATGTTTGTTGTTCAGGTGTAACGACTTGAGTGCTACCAATCATGACCCAGCGGTTCCCGACTTTCGTCCGCGGTCTGGGTGTAATCGCTGCGAACTGTATTCCGCTGGTCGGAGTCACTGCCTGGGGCTGGGACCTCTGGCTATTACTCGTTGTCTACACAGCTGAGGCCGCCTTTTCAGTCCTCATCGCAGCGACGAAGGCCCTGTTCGCTGAGCAGGGATCTCCGGGACGTCCCGGACAGCACGAGCCGTTACATGAACTCCGGGAGAAACGCGGTAGTTTTCAGCTCTATTCGAATTTGCCACCGATTTATCCACGGAACATTCCTTTCGCGCTCACGGTGTTGGGGGTCTGGTTCGGATTCATCGGGCCGATCAGCCTTGTCTACCTCATGACGCTCGGGCCGGCGATTCAGGTCTCAGTGGGCCTCGCTGTGAGCATCGCGGCGTTGCTGTTCTCACAGATCGAGGAGTTCGTGGTTGAGTACATCGGCACCGGTGAGTATCGCGACGTGTCTGCGCAGGAACTGATCCGGACACCGGCACAGTTGACCTTGGTACTGCTCTTTGTCGGGCTTCTCACGCTGGGTGGGTCCCGTGCCGGTCGTATAACGCTGCTAACGGGACTTGTCATCGGAAAAACACTCAGTTCGGTCTACCGGTTCTACGTGGAGCATTTCGGAGGGTCGCTTCTCGATGTGAATATAGACCTTTCAGATGACTTGCCCAGAAGCGAACCGCCACCGGAGCCAAAGATGCCTGAAGAGCCGGTCGAAGCCAGTGTTGTCGTCGACAAGAAGTCCGTTATACTGGGAAGTCTCAGCGCCGTCGGGTTCGCACTAGTCTCGCGGTTCACACTTCTCACTGTCGCGGCGCTTGTCGTCGCGCTACAGATCGGTCACCCGGTCTGGATCGGGCTGCTCTCGGTCGTACTTCTCTGTATTATCGGTGCTCGTATGCTGAGTTTCTACCTCCGCTACGGAACGATCGAGTACCAACGCCGGGGCGAGTTTCTGGTCGCTTACGACCGACTGTTGGAGTCACCGCAGTGGATTGCCACGGTCGGTCCGGGAACCGACTTTTCCGTTATTAACGCTATCGTCGACCGGCTTCGTGACACGGGCCGGTTACGAATCACTGGCGTTGATTCGGTCGACGGAGGTAGCGTGCAGTTCGGCCCGCTGTCTGATCTCGACGAAGCAATCAACACGCTACAGCTTCCAGTACACCAAACGGAACGGCCAGAGCGGGATCCAACGATCATCGCAGCTGCCGGCGGCCTGTTGCTCTTTTTTCTCGCAGTACCAGCCGGGCTGTTCCTCGCCCCCGGAATCGACTCGGGAACAGCCTACGCTTCACTGGTTGTTATCGGACCGTTCGCCGTGATTCACGCTGGTATCTTGTTGTACGTCGCGCTGTCTCGGATCTGAGTGAGCGCCTTCGGCGAGCCATTGATCGACCGCTTTTCATGGCTACATTGACGTGGAGTCGTCGAAGCGAATTCGGTCGGAGTCAGCGGTTCGGGTACCAGACAGCTTGTCCGGGCGTATGATGTACCCATGTATCGTCGTCAAGCAGTTGTGGATCCCGCCATCGAAATCGCCCGTTAGAGTCATACGATATCGGTGGTTCAGTCTTCCGCGTCCGGAACTGCGTCCGCGCACAGGCTGCAAAAGCTCCCTGGTATCTTTTCCCTCGTGGTGTGAACGTATACTGTGTGAGAGTCGTCTCGGGACCGGTATTACTGGTGGCCTCAACAGTGAGACTATCTAACCCAGCGTCTTGGGGACTCATTCCGGTTATCTTCCCCGGGAAATCCGAAACGAAACGGATCCGGTCTGGTTTGTACGAGCTGGTATCGCTCTGGGTGGACCCGCCGTACACTGTGGCCTGCATATCGACAGAGACTACCGCTGGGTCAACATTAGCAGCCATCCGAAGGGTATCCCAGCGATCAAAGCCGCCGACATCGTTCACTCCGCGAATTCGTGACCGGCCGATGGTCGTGGCACCGTCAGGACCCTCCAACTCCAATGGCGCGGGACACTCCGGCAACGATGGTTCGAGCACTTCACTGACAGCCCACGGAAGGTCCCGCGGTAGCTCTGCACCGACGAATTTGTGTGTGTCCAGTCGGCCCTGTTTCGGGACAGCAGCGGCGATCCGGTCCGTTGGCCCCCACCCGTTCTGAGTGAAGCCGTACCGACGCTCACTGTCGGCGCACGCCTGCATAACGGTCCACTGCGCGTCCGCGCCTGCCACGACAGCAGGGCGGCCGTCAGTGAGACAGTCGCGGACTCGCTGGACTTGGTCGTCCCCGGATGGGTACACACTCACGTCAGCACTGGCTCCATCCGTGACAGATGAAACCGGCCTAGGGCCCGGGAAGTCGACTTCTTTAGCGACAAAAACGCGATATCTATCAAGCTCTCTAGCGGGCGGAGCCTCTGCTGCCGGTGAATTGTTCACAAGAGATCCACAACCAGCGAGGGAGACTCCCAGTCCAGCTCCAGCAGCTGCGAGGAGGGTGCGGCGGGTACACGAGGACATAGGTGTTAGTTCGGTCGTAGCTATGTTGATTTTTTCATACAGGCGGACGGGGCTTTCCCTCAGTGGTGAGAGGCCACCTGTTTCGGATAATCCAGGGTGACTCGTTCGGCGTACTATGGTTCCGTTAGGACACTCTGTTCACCATTCCCGACGGGTATGCTTCTTCTTGAGACGATCCGACGAAGGCTTTCGGACTGGTGTGGCATTGGGCGGTACTCGGCCCTGACGGTGTCTTGCCACAGAGCGAGGTCGTCAAGCGGACAGAACTCTCGAAAGCAACTGTTAGTCGTACGCTCGACAGTCTGGAAGCCAAAATCTCGTTGAGCGCAGGCGCCGCGGAATAGGGAACACCGTACTGCTAACGTATGCTGTCTGTCGCCGAGTATATTTGGTCAGGTCAAGCGGTGACAGTTCGGAAGCTGCGCTGTAGCGGTGGGTAGTGGAATAGCTACGCGTCAGTTGTCGTCACGATGTTATCGGTACGGTCACACGGCGGTCGGTGGTGGCGTTATCTGTAACTGTTATGAAACCAACAATAGGGATCCGAATTGAACGAGATGATCCCTGCGAATAAGTCTTCTCAGCGACAAGGGCCGTCGACGAGCGTGTGTGTAGCACGAATCGGCTAATAGAGCGGCCTGCGCAGTCATCTGGCTGCGAGCGCAACGAAGCCTTCTGGAATAGTTGTCAGTGGCGGGCCACCGGGCTGAGAGCCATGGCGATGGTGCGGCGGATTTGATTCTCAGTGTGACTGTCTCACTATGAACGCTTAGCAAGAACTGGTCAGCCCGTCTGTGGCTGTTGTATACAGATTTCGTACCGTACTTGGTCCGGTAGCTGTAACTTGATGTATGCGCACCGCCCTCCGATACGCCATTTCAGCAGGCGTTGGACTGCTAATCACCGTTTTTGCAGTAGCGTTCGCCGCATCGGACCACCTGGTCATGCTTTCGCTTCTCCCACTGTACGGTGTGGTAACATCACTGATTTTGGCACATAAACAGCAGTGGCTCTCTCTTTCTCGTGGGCAGTCGAATCGGTCGGCGAGGAAACGCGAGGGTATTATCGGCGGCATTGGAGCATTTACTGGGTATTTGCTTCTCTAGGCATCAATCCCCGCCGGCCTCGCCGGGTACGGATTACTGCTTCTTGGGATGGCTGGGGCTATTGGCGACATGGACGGGGCCTGAGTCTGCTGTACTGACCGACTCGCCTGAACTACGCCTCCAAGATGGGCTGCTTTTCGCAGCCTACTACTGGGTCAGCTATGAGTGTGACGGGCCTGTCCTTTGGGCCGATTGAGACGCCGACAAGGTTGTATTTCGCCGCCACTGTTCGAAACACTTGCGAGTGATGTAACTGTCTTCCCGGCGAGCGTATTATTCGAAACAAGAACACAATCAGGCCGTGAAACCGTATTTTATATTCATCCAAGCAGTATCATATCCTAACAGATGTATCGGCTTACGAGAAAGCTATTCAGTTTGCGAGAGGTTGTGCGTGTAGTTGTTGTGGTGATACTAGTCACAGCGAGCGGCTGTAGTGCAATCGGGAGTTCATCCAGTGGGAGTGCGGAGCTACCATCAGAAGCTGAGGCAACAGAGCGCTACGCGTCGCTTGATACCGTCAACGCAACGGTAACGACAGTCCGAACCCGGAACGACAAAACAACAACAATCGTCACGCAAAAGCGAGAACGAGTTCGCTCATTTGCGTATTTTGAGCGGGTGATATCGGTTACTAAAACGGAGGAAACAAGACCACCCCGGGTTGGTGAAGGCGGATTTATTATTGCAAACAGGTCAAGGCTTGTGTCCTATGACCCGGAGTCGAATGAGCTCCACCGAATGTCGTTCCAGACCACTGATAGCGCTACAGAGACGACGTATCCAGAGCTTCTCGCTGCGGCCAAAAGTAACCGCCCTGTCTCGCAGCCGACGTCGACCCCGGGCATTTCACCCCTGCCAGTAGTGCCACGCGAAGACGAGTCTGGAGAAAACAGTTCAGCTGCGTATCGTGGCGGGAACGTGACGGTCGTATATAATGGCACAGAAACGATTGCTGGGCGAGAAACCTATCGGTTAGAGATCGCGCCGGCCAATGAAGATATGTCGTTACGGTCACAGACGCTGTGGCTAGATACTGAGTTCCTGTTTCCGATCAAGCGCCAGACGTCGTTCGTTGCCAACGGTGATGACTACGAATACCTAGTCACGTATCGGAATGTAACGTTCAATCCGACGTTCGAGCCTGGAACGTTCCAGCTCGACCCGCAAGAGGTTCCGGATGATGCACAACAGGTCCAGTTCAATACGTACGAGTCACGAGCGGCGCTGGCCGACGCTGCGTCACTTCCAGTGCCGAACCCGAACATGCCGGCAGAATTCGAGTTAGACGTCGCGTCGCACCGCTCAACTGATCCAGAGGTAGCGATGCTCAGATATGAGTCTACGAGCACTGACACACACTACAGGATTGGAATTCTCAACGGGACACGGAACACGACTACAGGGACGCCCGTGCAAGTGGGTGAGTACGAAGCAAGGCAAACGCAGACAAACAGAACGGTCCGGATTAGTTGGTCGGTGAATCGCACCACCTATTATGTGAGCAGGTTCCCTGCCGACACGGCCGACGACAGCACGTTACTCCGTGTTGCACGCTCAGTTGCGAGGACTACATGACAGCCAATACCATCAGCCATGGTGCTCTGTCGGGCTTCTATTCTATTCACAATCCACAGCCAGCCGCTTGTATAGGACGGGGCACAGGTGTAGCTGAACGAGATACCGCTGAACGCGAGGTCAGAGAATCGTCGGTAACAGCAGTAACAGCTTTCCATAACTCGCGTGAAAAGCCCGTAGCTTTGAGGCCAACAGTTGTTCCGCACTGTGGGTTGAGCTGGTGCACGGCGTTCAAACAGTATAGCCGGTGGCGCGTTTCTGGCTGATAAGATACATACTACTTGGAATCGAAGAGCGTCGCATGGGTAGTGTCGCGCGACAATTTTGGCTCATGATCGTTCCCTCGCTGACTAGTCTTTCGACCATGGGCCTGCTCATTGTGCTTGCGCTCTTTCCAGAGCGGCTGTTTACTATCAGCACTGCCGGGTACATCGCTACGGCTGCTGTTGCGTTCGTCTCACTCGGGATTCTCGTGTGGCAACTCAGCAGCAGTGAGGCTCAGAATGCTATCGGGCGGCCAGAGGAGTAAGAGAAGCGGAGACACTCTGTCCACCGGCCGGTCGAAGATTTCGCCACGGACCTGTTAAGATCGGTGGGCAGCCGATCGACCGCGTCTTTCTGCAGCGTACTTCGGCAACTGGACTGTGGTCCTGCGACGGAGCCCGTTAGTGGAGGGTCCCGCGAATACGCGAGTATATCGCCATCGCTGGTGGCTGATTTGCACTCAGCCGTGCCATAGGGTTCTGGGTGTATCTAGAGGGGTATCACCGCTGCACACTCACAGAAATACGTCTACACTTGGTGTGGTTGTCTGTTATTCTCGGTTGGAAGGAAAGATTATATTAACTACTGTCCATTCATTTTAGGCATGCCTAATTTAGGCTGCCCTAATAACTCGAATCGGTCCGACGGGACACGTATCCAGAGTAGACGACGTTTCCTCACGGAAACCGGTGCAGCAGTCGGCGCAAGTACACTTACCGCCCTCTCTGGGTGTACGTCTCTGCTCAGTGGCAACTCCATGGACACCCTCAGCGTGGCATTCAAGCCACCGTTCCCGTTCCTCCAGTACCACGTAATGAAGCATCAGGGGTACTTTGAAGCGCTAGCTCCCGATATCGAGGCGACGAACTTCGCTAATGAGGGTCTCACCATCGTTTCAGCGTACTCTGACGGGGACATTGACCTCGCCTTCATGGGCATCACCCCTGCGATCAAGATGAAGAGTAAGGATGTCCCGGGGAAAGTCACAGCGGCCAATCACAAGAACGGGTTTGTCGTATTCGCTCACGAGGACTTTGCTGCTCTCTGGGATGAACACGGTGCCGACGCTTTCCGGGTCTTCCGTGAGGAAAACGGGCGGAAATTCAAGTTCAGCACCTTCCCCAGGGGCAGTGTCGCGTTTATCCTTCTCCACTATTGGCTCCGCGAGGAACTTGGACTCTCCCCGGACCTTGTTGACATTGAACCGATGGCAGGTGGTAGCCCCGTCAAACGCTCGCTGCTCTCTGGGAACGTCGATGGCACTGTCATTATGGAGCCCATCCCGACTGCGCTTGAACAGAGAGGCGCACCCTTCGAGCGCATTACGTGGGCTGGCTCATTCATGTCCGGCCAGCCTGGCGGCATCATGTTCATGCACGACCGCCTCTGGAACGATCACCCGGACATCGCGAAGTCTGTTATTACCCAACATTCGCGTGCTACTGAAACCATCCAGGAACAGCCGGCCGTCGCTGCGAAGGCTGTGAGTAAGGCCAAAGGCGACAAACTCCCGACGAAGATTGCCCGGAAAGCCCTCACGTCGAAGGCCTCGAACTACATCAGCGACCCGGCACAGATTACAGAGAGTACGCAGCTTTTCGCTGCGCAGATGGAGGACCTCGGCCAGATCAATAGCGGAGTGTCTACCGACGAGATCTTCGAGCAGTCACTCTACGACGACATCGCCGAATAGGATGGCCACAGAATTTGACCCAGTAGCGGACTCATCCGGCATCCGCTCCCAGCCGACAACCACGATTGCGTTCGGCCGAGAATGGAATCTGACACGTCTGTGGTATGGATTCGTGGGAGCGGCTGGATTTCTGGCAGTCTGGTGGGCAGGGGGTCGTGAAGTTCCGTCGTACCTGTTGCCGACACCCAGCGAGGTGGCGGGCGCGCTGTGGACCGAGCTGGTTAGCGGCGAATTACTTGTTCATCTCGGAGAGAGTCTCCTCCACTACGTTCCCGGTGTCGCCGGTGGCGTTGTGGCTGGCGGTTTACTCGGCATCGGCATGGGCTGGAGTCTGGTCATTGACGCCGTCCTCACACCCATCGTGCGGGTGCTCCGGCCGATTCCACCATTGGCGTGGATCGTGTTCGCCATCATCTGGCTTGGACTCGGTCACACCGGTGCGGCCTTTATTGTGTTCATCGGTGCATTTTGGATTACGTTCTATAATGCGTACGAGGGGGTCGAGAACGCCTCGAACGAGCTAGTCGAGGTCGCTACGACACTGGGTGTCGATAGCAATCGTCGGCTGCTGTGGCGGGTCGTCATCCCGGATGCATTACCGGGGATTCTGACCGGAGTCCGTACGAGCGTTGGCCAGTGCTGGATGATGGTGATCGCAGCCGAATTGTTCGGTGCGCCCGGTGTCGGATACGAAATTATTACGAGCGCGAACAACCTCGCGATGGCGCGTAGCATCGCGTATATGCTGGTGATTAGTGTGGTGTTCCTGCTCAGCGACTGGGCCGTCCGGCGAGTTCGTGCCCACCTCCTCGACTGGCAACAATGAGAGACAGCACGGATACCGAAATCGCCATCCGCGGGGTCTCCAAGCAATACGAAAGGGAAGGCAGAGTTACGACAGCCCTCCGTGACGTGTCGCTGCGTGTCTCATCTGGCGAGTTCGTCACCGTGGTTGGCCCGTCAGGCTGCGGGAAGACCACACTTCTCAGGCTTGTAAGTGGACTGGAGCCACCAACAGACGGTGATATCACAGTTTCGGGGAAGCCGGTTCAAGGCCCTGACCCGAATCGGGGAACGGTGTTTCAGGAGTACCACCTGTTTCCGTGGCTGACAGTCCGAGAAAACGTCGCCTTCGGATTAGTGGAGCGGGGAGTGCCGGCTGCTGAGCGGCAGGAGCGAGTCCGAGAAATGCTAGCTATTATTGGATTGTCTGACTTTGCTGATGCATACCCGAAGGAACTCTCAGGTGGTATGAAACAGCGCGTCGGTCTTGCGCGCGCACTCGCTGTGGACCCAGCTATCCTCTTGTTGGACGAGCCCTTTGGCAGCGTGGATATGCAGACACGCCGACAACTCCAACGCGAACTGCTCGACATCTGGCGTGGCACCGATAAAACCGTGTTGTTCGTAACCCATGACATCGAGGAGGCCGTTGCGCTCTCGGACAGGATTGTCATCATGTCCGGCACGCCGGGGCGCGTTCGAGCAACGGTTTCAGTGGCGGAATCTCGGCCCCGTAACCGCAGTGCGCAGTGGTTCGTTGACCTCGTGGAAACACTGTTCGAGCGAATTGAATCGCAGACGTAGTTACTGACTGTGCCTTCTGCAGATGTCACGGTGGGGTTGGTAAACTCCCTGCTGACTGACCGTCTCAGTATCGCTGTATCATATCTCGGCGCCTCTCCCCGCTGGGACGATGTGTCTGCCCGGACCAGCGATGAGTAGTGCGCAGAACGATGCGATCTAATGTAGTTTGTCTGTCGCTGACGACACCACTCGACTAGTTCGGTTTGCGCTACACCGTTGGAGGACTGCTAAGAGCCGTTGTGTTGGCTTCTTCCGTCCACATGAGAGTGGCTTGCAGTTCCTCAACGGAGATCTCGTCGAGATGATGCACTGTCACTCACGACATTGAGCAAAAAGTTCTAGCAGTGACAATCGTCGCTGACAGCGACCGGACGCAACTGAGAATTTGCGACAGACGGGAACTCCGAATACCGCACCGAAGTAGAGTAGCTCACTGCCCAGCAAACCCTCTCTCCGCCTGTTCGGCAGATCCACGGGCAGAGAATGCCCGCAGTAACAGGTCGTGTTTGAACGCTACTGTCCCAGCGTGGGAATCCCCGCTTCAGCGCGGGAGGCTCTCAAGCAGGACGAGACGGCACGTTCGTTCAGGGACGCGATGGAGTTACTCCCTCGTCAATCGTTATCCTGTCGTTTTGAACCTGGATGAAGATGGTTTGTTCAGGCTCATCAGAGACTGTGACAGCAGCGGTGGACTCCTGCTGTCTGTCGAGAACAGCCTTCACTTTGTAGCAGCCATTCCGTAGTAAGTTGACCGAACAACCCGACTGGCCCGACAGAAGCTGATAGTGTGCTGTATGACAACATTCTCCGTCATCGTATATCTCTATGTGGACATCACGCTTGGTGTCAGAGGCATTTCTGATGTGGAGGTCTTCGTGTGCTAAGCGCCACTCTTCACTGGTCGCCGAGAGGAGTGTACGACTGCTGGAGGGCATGTCGACATTGTATCTATGTTACAACTACAATATATATCTTATCTACATGTACCTCGCGCCATCTGTTCACACGCACAAACTCGGACTTTGCTAGTGCCGTCCACGTCGGATTTTTATTTGTGCATCATCTCCATAGTCATATGCAGTTTTACGAGGATATTTCGGTCGGTGACGTGCGAGAATCGGACGGATACACAGTGTCGAAATCTGAGATTGTGGACTTCGGCGAGAAGTACGATCCACAGCCGTTCCACACTGACGAGGAGGCAGCGAAGGACTCAGTATTCGGTGGGCTAGTCGCGTCTGGGTGGCAGACTGCCGCAATCTGTATGCGTCTTAACGTTGAGACCAGCGAGGACATCGCAACACAGGCTGGCGTCGGCGTCGACAATCTCCGCTGGCATCTACCGCTCCAACCCGGTGATACGCTCCGATTACGAACCGAAATCATCGACAAGCGACCCTCCGACAGTGATCCGAGTCGAGGATACCTCACCACTCGCCACGAAGGGCGCAATCAGGACGACGAACTGGTTATTTCATACGAGGCGACGGCCACGATTCGCCGGAAGACCGACGGGTGACGGCACGGCCCAGGAAGTCCAATTGGTGTGTGTGATACAGCAACTCAGCAGCAGCGACCTGCTCACGCCGGCCGGCCAGCCAGTCGGCGAGTCCCTCGAAGTCGCGACCGGCCACCTCGCCGACTGCATCCTCGATAGTGTCGAGAATGTATCGGAGGAAGTAGGCTTCGTCGGCCGGATAACTCCCGTCGATAGGTCGGACAACCCAGTCCGACCCGGCAACAGCTGAAAGCGTTGTGCCGTCGAGGCGCTGGAGGCGACCGAGCACGTCGCTGCCGGCGCGGCTGTCACCGCCCTGCTTCCCGTCCATGTGCTCGTGATAGAGTCGTTCGACCGTCCGGTCGGCCGGATGGCTCGGCTGGAAGCGGGTTGCCCCGTCGAATGTGAGCGGGAAGTAATACAGGCCACCCGGTGCGAGCGGATCGAGCAATGTCGGCAGCTCCCGCCGGTCGAGAATATCGAGCAGGGCTGCCCCAACGAGGAGGTCGTATTCGCCGTCAGTACCCGTCGCGTGCGCCACAGCATCGGCTTGCACCGCCTCAATCTCGACTCGCCGGTTTTCGCTGTCCAAGACGAGCGGCCCGTCTCTCACAGACATCTGCCGGTCAGCGGCCCAGTTCCGGATGTGGTCTGGCAAGCGAGCCACGTTCTCCGACTGGAGATCGACTGCGGTGTAGTGGACTTCGCCGGCAGGAAGCACGTCCCAGTCGAGGAAGCGGGCGAGCATCGTGCCGATACCAGCCCCGATTTCGAGGATGCGTAGCGGCCCGTCGCTGTCGGTCGCCCGGTCAGCCAACTGCTCGCGGAGCAGCTTGACCAGCCGGCGGTCCAGCGCGCGGTCGTCGACTGTCCGTTTTGCCCGGAGATATCGCTGGAACGATTTCGTCATGCTGGTCCCTCCGCAGGCTGAACGATAGCAGACAGCAGGCCGCGTACCCGTCCGACCGTCTCTTCCCAGTCCGGGTGTGCCTCGTAGCTCTGTCTCGCGGCCCACCCCATCTCGGCCAGGCGGTCGCGGTCGGTGGCGAACCGCTCCAGCTCACGAGCGACGGCTGCAGAGTCGTCCGGGTCGACGAGTGCCCCCGTTTCGCCGTCGGTTACGATGTCGGTCGCCCCGCCAGCCCGGGTGGCCAGCGCCGGGAGGCCAAAGCTCATTCCCTCCAGATAGACGATGCCGAACCCCTCGTACCGGGATGGCACTGCCAAGACGTGGCTCGACCGGAGCGTGTGCTTTAGCTCGTCGTCCGCCAGTCGGCCCGTGAACGCTACACGGTCATCCAGACCGTGTTCCCGGATGCGGTCTCGGACTGCATCGACGTGCCCGTCGTCGACGGCCCGACCGACCACCGTGATGTCGATGTCGGCGGCAGCGTCCGCCACACCCTCGACGAGCGTATCCAACCCCTTTCGAGGCGTGATGTTTCCGACGAAAACCACTCGCAGCGGCTCAGTAGTGGCCCGCTCCGCAACCGTGGCCCGGTCGATGTCCGGGGCGAAGCGGTCGCCGGCCGGCGGTGCGACGACGGTGTCGGCGGGGTTGACGCCGAGGTCCGAAACGACACGTCGGGTCGTGGCGCTGTTACAGACGACACCGTGGACCGTCCCGAGGTAGCGACGCTCTACCGCGCGATACAGCGGGGCGAGTCGGCTCGGCTCGCTTGCCCGCAGGTGGTGGACGATGCTGACAACCGGATATGGGAGGGTGCGGTTCGTGTGAACAAGCGATGGATGAGCGAGTTCGTCCTGTAACATAATGTCGACATCTACGTCCAGTTGTCGTCGGAGCTTGCGCGACCCGTTGTCGAGCAACCCACGGTGGTAGTTCCGCCAGGGAAGCTGGATACATTCGACAGTGTCGCCGGCCGCTCGAAGTCCCTTGACGAGTTTTCTATCGTATCGAAACCCGCCCGACTGCTCGTCGAGGCTCCCGTACAGGGTCAGGCCGACTCTCATACGGCGGCGTCGTAACTCGCAGCGGCGTCTTCGTCCTCCCAGACGGTGACCGATAGTTCAGTGACCGTCTCGTCGGTGACACGCGCAATGACGCGTTCGAAGATGACACGGGCAAACCGTTCCACGCTGGGATTATACTCCTCGAACTCTGGGAGGTCGTTGAGCAGTGTGTCCTGATACCGGTCAGCGAGTGACGACAAGGCTGTCTCGGCATTGTCGATGTCGACGATGTAGTCGAACTCGTTGAGCTCGGGGCCGCGGAAACACAGTTCCACCCGGTAGTGATGTGAATGCGGGTCTCCCTCTGGGCCCGGGTCCGGGACAGTGAGGTAGTGCTGTGCCACGAACTCGGTCCGGACCGTCGTCGCGTACATGCCCGAACAGACGGCCGGGACACACCTAAATCACGGGTGTCAGTTGTACGTCAACACCACCTGCACGGCGTCGTCTGGCCGGTTCGCCAGCAGTTGATATGCCTCGCCTGCACGCTCGATGTCGATTTCGTGTGTCAACAGCGCCGAGAGGTCAGTGTCGCTCAGCCACGACCGGACAACGTCCAGTCGGCGGTCCTTGTCCCAGCGGTCAGCGTGGTCCGGATCGATTCGGCTCACCTGACTGCTGCGTACGCGGATGTGGCTCCGATGGAAGTGGTGTCCGAGGTCCAGTGACACACCCTTCGAGCCGTACCACGACCCGACGATGACCTGACCCGCGTAGCCAGTGGCGTCGATAGCCCTGTCGAGGGCGGGTGGGTTTCCCGAGAGTTCGAACGTGATGTCGGCGTCAACATCACCGAGATTTCCGGGGGTGACCGAACGGTCTGCCCCGAGTGCTTCTGAGAGCCGACGACGGCTTGCACAGGGGTCGACTGTCACAAGTGACGCCAACGGAAAATCAGCCAGAAGTCCAGTGGTCAACAGTCCGACCGGCCCCTGGCCGAAGACGACCACCCGAGCACCGATGCGCGGTCGAGCGTCCATCACGAAGTTAACGGCCGCCTCGACGTTCGGCATGAACACCGCCTGTTCCGGGGGTAACGTCGTGGGAATGAGCGACGACGGTTCTGCGAGAAAGTGGCTCTCGTGTGGATTAAACGCAAACACACGACGGTCGAGCCAGTTGTCGTCGACTTCAGCACCGATGGCGGTGACACGGCCGACTGCGGCGTAGCCGTACTGCAGTGGATACGAAAACGTCCCATCTAAGGCGTCGATTGTCTCGTCGGTCGCAAGTTCCGAATCGACCTCACCGCGGTACACTAACAGCTCCGTTCCGGGACTGATTCCTGAGAGTTCTGTTCGGACGCGGACCTGTGATGGTCCGGGGTCAGGCACTGCCTCCTCGTCGACCCTGACTGATTCCGCGCCGGTAAAGTACAGCGTTCTGGCAGACATTACACTGTCTCTTGGAAACGTGGATGGCCGGTGCCGATGTTTCGATGCCAACTCTTCTGGACGTGGCGACGGCTCCGGGAAGACACGTCTCCTATCCAGGCCTTCTCTGACTAAAAAGTATCTCCGATTGACTACAAATACCCCAGTGACTTCAGCCGGCAGCTGTCGCTCTCGGAACCATAGACGCGCGACACTGGAAGCGGTTCGGGTGGACGCAGGTCGGGCTCGCGCCCCCCGCCGTCGACGCCGTCGGTCTCGGCCCACGGCACCGCCAGTAAGGCAGGGACCGGCGTGTACATCGGATGGCCGTACAGCCCCCACTCCCCGAAGAGATTACCGTGATCGGCGGTGACGGCGAGGTGACCGTCGACGTTTTCGGCCAGTGCTTCTACTTCGCGGAGGACGTATCGGAGGTTCGCCTCGTATGCGTCCCAGACGCGGCCCGGCGAAATATCGCCACGGCGGAGCGCAACCCACGGATTTGCCGTGTTGCTGTGGTGGCCAGTGCGGGCCAGACCGCCGTCGCTGTCAAGCGGGTCGGGGACAAACGGGTGGTGTGGTTGCATGTAGTGGACGACCAGCCGCTCGGGGTTCAGCCGCCGGGCCAGTGCGATTGCCCGGTCGGTTACGGCTTCAGCCGGGACGGTGTTCAGATCCTCGTCCCACGCGTACTTCCAGACCTCGTCCAGTACGGCGAAGGCGTCGGCATCGAGGTACCTGTCGGTCCACGTATTGCCGGTGACCATGACGGTGTGAGATGTCTCTGGATGCCCGGGGAACGTGTTTTCGAGCCACTCCGAGGACGAACTCCCGACAGAGCGGACCGTCGAAACAGCGTTGAACAACTCGGTATCGGAGGCAACCGTCTGCAACAGGTCCGCGCGACAGGCGTCGAGGACGATGAGCACGTCCCAGTTGCGTTCATAGATGGTCGTTCCGTACGGAATCCACTGGCCCAGCGCCTGCAACGTTCGCAAGTACGCCGTGCCTAGCCGGCTCATCCCCGGTTCTGTCACGTCCGCTATTCGGTGGCGGCGACTAAAGTCCCACCGGCGGTATGATATATATGCGAGGACGCCTCCATTGGAGTGTGCAGTGTCTGTTCGTCGGTGCGGGCAGTATCGCGGCGGAGTACGCGGCCGAGCTGGCAGATAGCCCACTCTCGCTGGCGGGAGTCTGCGACCTCGACGGAGACCGGGCTGCGTCACTCGCCGGCGCGCACGGCTGTCCAGCGTTTACCGACCTCGATACCGCGCTCAGCGGCGTTGACGCGCCGCTGGTGGTGAACCTGACGAACCACGCCGCCCACGCACCGGTGACCCGAACGGCGCTGGAAGCAGGGCGACACGTTTACTCGCAGAAGCCGCTGGCGCTGGAAGAGACGGTGGCCGCGGAGCTACTGTCGCTAGCCGGTGATAAGGACTTGGCACTGGGCTGTGCCCCGGGGACGCCCGACGCGCCGTCGCAGCGTCGTGCTGGACGATTGCTCGCCGACGGTCGCATGGGGCCCGTTCAGCTGGGGTATGCCCACGCCCACGTCGGCCGCGTGACCGAATGGCACGACCGCCCCGATTCGTTTCTCTCTATCGGGCCGCTGTACGACGGCGGCGTCTACCCGCTCGCGCTGCTGGTCTCGTGGTTCGGCCCCGTCAAATCTGTTCAGTCCGCGACTGCACTCGATAGCTGGCCTGACCGGGAGCCAAAGCGGCCATCGGTCCCGAGCCATGTCGAGGCGATGCTTTCCTTTGCCGGCGGATTGACAGTCCGGCTGACCGCGAGCTTCTACGCGCCACACCGGAGCCGGGAGTTCTACGGACTCGAACTTCACGGCGACGACGGGTCAGTATACCTCCGTGGGACCGGCGCAATGGCCGACAGCCCCGAAGCCGTTCGCTACGGCCGATCTGGTCGCGAATACATCGACGCTCCCGCCCAGCACCCTACGCAACCGTACCGCTATCTCGACCCTGTGGAGTCGCTTGCGGCCAGTGTCAACCGTGGGTCTCCGTCCCGGAAGACTGGTCGCCGTGGTGCCCACATCGTCGCGGTCTGTAATGCGATTGAAACGGCTGCGGAGACGGGTGAGCCGGAAGTCGTGTCCGGACATGGGGTGTCGGCCGCCCCGCCGCCAGCGCCGACCGTCACTCCAGACAGCGCCCGAAGCAGTGGACGGGCGGGGGCGATTCGGCTACCCCCCGTCGGCTTTGGCTGTTCCCGCTACCGTGACGGAACGTACGTCGAGCGCGCGGACTCCATCGCGACGGCCCTCGACGCTGGCTATCGACTGCTCGACAGCGCCGAACTATACGGCAATGAACACCGTATCGGCCGCATTCTCGCCGCCCCGGGCGCACCCGACCGGCGTCGGGTGTTCCTGCTCGGGAAAGTCTGGCGCACGAACCACCGCCGGGAGCACATGGTGACGGCCTGTCGGGGCAGTCTCGACGAGCTCGGTGTCGACGCCTTCGACTGCTACGCGCTCCACTGGCCCGAGGCGTGGGCGCACCGCGGACCACTGGAACGCCTGGCCGAGAAACCGGTCGCGCGTCAGGAAGCGTTGACCTTCCCCGAGGATGATGGGGGCGACATCGAGACGGACTCGATTCCGCTCCAGCGCGCCTGGGAGAATCTGGAGGCACTCCACGAACGGGGCTGGGCGCGCACGCTCGGCCTCTGTAACGTCTCACAGACGCAACTGGAGACCGTTATCGAAACTGGGACTATCAGGCCGGCACTCGTCCAAATCGAACGCCATCCGTACCAGCCACGGACAGACATCGTCGAGTACTGCCACGAGCGCGGCATCAGAGTCGTGGCCCACTCGCCGCTGTCGGCTCCCGGATTGCTCGACGAGCCTGTCCTGACGGATATCGCAGAGGAGTACGGCCTTTCCTCGGCCGGTGTGGTGCTGGCGTGGAACGTCACACAGGGGGTCATTCCGATTCCGTCCAGTACGACACCGTCTCATATCGTCGAAAACCTCGTCGCAGCTGGGCAGCGACTCGACACAGAGACGTCTGCCCGCATCGAGGCACTTCAGCAACCGGATTTCGAGCGGTGAGCGGTGCAATTGGCAGTATGATTATGTGACTGAAACCCGAATCCAAAACATGACCGCGACGGAAACACAGGGACGTTCACTCGACGTAGCTTCGCTGGACAGCCGACACTGGCTCGGTATCGTGGCGGCACTGGTCTCGGCGGCGGTACACCTCCTGCTCGGTATCAGGCTGGCCCCCTCCGCTCTGGGTATCAGTTTCATCCTCGCGGGGCTTGGGTTTCTGGGTGGTGTCGCGCTGGTCGGCCTGGGGATTCGCCGTCGCCTCGTCTACGCCGCCGGTGTCCCGTTCACGGCCGTCCAGATCCTGCTGTGGTACTACGTCAATTTCGCCGCCGGACCGAAATCATTCCCGGCTGATGTCGGGACACTGGGTGCGGTCGACAAGGTCGCACAGCTTGTCCTGCTGGCAGTCCTCGTTGCGCTGTTGCGATGAGCTGTGCTACTGTGACGGCAGACAGACGGTACCGGGGAGGTTTCGATGGCCGAGCAACACGGTGACGGCGCAATCCCTGTCGAACTTTCGGTGATCGGCGGGTTCGTTATCGCCGGGATTGTCGGCGTGCTGTTCCCCGCAGACGCGATGACCCACTGGCTGTTCCACCCGGCGGTCGTCGCAGGCTGTTGCTGGGCCGGACAGCTCTGGTACGTCGGCCGAACGGTCAGTGTCACGCCGGCTACCGGTAACCCCTGGCGCTACACCTTTGGGATTGCAAACACGGTAACGCTACTTCGCGGTGGGCTTTATGCTGTCGTCGCTGGCTTTCTCGTGGTGCCGATGACGACCGAACTCGTCTGGGTCCCGGCGGTCTGCTACGGCGCTGGGGTTGTGCTCGATAGGCTCGATGGCACCGTCGCCCGAACCGTCGGCGAACAGACCCAGCTGGGCACGCGGTTAGACATGGCCTTCGACACGTTCGGGTTCGTGGTTGCACCGCTTGTCGCAGTTCTCTGGGGTCAGCTCCCCGCTCTGTATCTCTCACTGTCGGCTGCTCGCTACGTCTACGTCGGCGGGATTCGCTGGCGGCGATACCGCAACCGACCCGTCTTTGAGCGGCCTGACAGCGATCTCGGGAAGTATCTCGCCGGCGTCCAAATGGTGTTTATTACCGCCTCGCTCGTCCCTACTGCGCCGACGGGACTGGTCTTCAGGCTCACACCGGTCGTCATTGCACCGTCGCTGATGGTGTTCCTCCGTGACTTCCTCGTCGCTAGCGGTCGACTTCCCCGTGAGTGGTTCGACCGGCAGCGTTGATACGTCTCTGTCCCTACCTCTTCGTATGCTCTTCCCGACACACCTGCTCGCGGCCGCGCTTCTGGGACGGCTGTCGCGGTTGTCGCCGCTGTGGCTTGTGGTCGGGACCGCACTTCCGGACGTGGTAGACAAGCCGCTAGCATCGGTCGGTGTCACGCCGCTGTATCACTCTATCGGCCACTCTGTACTGCTCGTGGTCGTGGCGCTCCCGCTGGCTTTCTCAGGCCGGACCGGACTGTCGGCGGCAGTTGGCTGGGCGCTACATCTCCTCCTCGATACTGTCCACGTCGTTCTCAACGGCCGCCCCGGCGATGCGGTCTTTCTGTTTTGGCCTGGTGTCACTCCCACGGACCCACTGGCGCTCCCACCGGGGTCGTTCTTCGTGTACTACCTCTGGAGTCCATCATTTTTCCTCGAAGTCGCGCTCTGGTTCACAACCGCTGGCCTGCTCGCCAGACACGCGATAAGAGAGGGCCGTGCTGGCTCCCAAAATCGGCTCGATTGAACCTTTCAGAGCTGTGGCGACTATAATACGGTGGCCCAGCCCCTGAAACGCTGCTCTATGGTGACTATCGACACAGTCCGACTGAATCAGTACACGATGACACACCAATTCAACTGGGCGGGTCCCGGTCGGCGGCACCCCGTCGCGTCTTAGCTTTCTACGCAGTCCGTACAGCGGCTTGCGCCGGGTAGCGAGGACCGACCACACTCTGTACACGCATCGAAGCCCGCGCTCGGGTTCTCCCGTGGGACTGAGAGCGTGTTCAGTGCTTTCCGCAATCGCTTCTTCATGTCATGACGTATTGCCATCGATTATTTTAATATTTGGGGTAAAAACGACATAGACACTCTAGTACCTATAGAGCTGGCGATATAATTTACCGACTATGGCACATATCTGCGTATTTGTATACGTACAACTTTTCCATTTCCACGCTATCTCTTGCCTGTCCAGTCAATACAGGGCCGAGTGAGACCCAGTCACTGCTGTCCGACAGCGCGGCCTGACCGTTCTCGGATTTCTAATGCCCACACATTGGGATTTTCCTGCAGTTCGTACTCTGAGAGCAGATTTGACTGATACGCGTTAGCAGCGAGTGACTCACGTGCGGTGTCCCACTCGTCGATTTCGATGCGGTTGAGCGGTCCAGCGACGATTACACTCCGCCATGCACCGGCTGGACCGATGTCGAAGGTGGTAAAGCTCGCCACATCAGTCTGCTCCGCATACGTCTCTTTTCGGAGTTCGGTGGTTGCGCCCAGAAACACGAAGTAAAGGGTGTCCTCACCGTCGTACCCGAAGGATAGCGGTACGCCGTATGGCACTCCCTCGGCAGCCATCGACAGCACACCAACTCCGCTCTCGGCTAGCACCTCATCGATGACCGAATCTTTCACCTCTCCGCCCAGTAGGGGTTGGAACTCTGACGCCATGGCCAGAATGTGTTATTGAGGCTGAATTAATGCTGGAGAAGATTCTCAGGAACTCGGAATTGGGTTTTGAGTGCCGAACACGGGGCAATCAGGAGCACGGACCACCAGCATAACAAATAACAACCAACACCGACCGCTGCCATCTGCTACCCGATTGCGAGAGTTTGTTACCCGGCAGTCCGAATGGGTGACATGGCCATTGACCCACTGACAAACGATGACGTTCTGGCGGTCCTCAAAGACTGTGACGCGACTGCGGTCCCGACAGCACACATCTCTGCCCGCCTTTCGGCCCCGAAACCGTACGTCACGACACACCTCCAGCAACTGGCTCTGAAAGGCCTGGTGGGGTTCAACACACACAGGGGAGTTCGCCGCTGGCGGCTTACGACCGCTGCGAGAACGCCACGTGAGTAAGACACAGTAGCCCCTGGTGTCTGGTCGCGACTATCTCACGCGTCGGCGCGGATGTCCCGGTCAACGGCGTCTTCCGCAAGTGTGTCGAACCAGTCCCTGGCACCGTCTGTCAGCCGGTACCGCTCGTGGACATCATCCGGTTCTCTCCCACGCCCACTCGCCAGCCCAACGACGTGCGCGATTCTCTCATAGTTCTCTCTGACGAGCGAGCCGACGAGATCGGGAAGTCCGGCGCGACCGGCGAGCTCTTCGGCGGCTGCCCGCCCCGCGTACACCCGTCTGGTCGGCCGGTCGACCAGTACCATCGCAAACGGCGGCTCGTCAAACTGGGCCGTCAGAAACGACTGGGCTGACTCGTCGTACCACGAGATCGCGCCGATATCGTCGACCTGTTCGAGGGCTTTCGCGGCCACCGAACAGTACGGACACTCGCCGTCGTAGATGAGTACAGAGCTAAAACGGGCCATGTCTATTCTAGGGGTCCTTGCCCCATATATCGTTGGATTGGGAGGGGGTACGTAGTGTCAGCGGTCAGTTCGGACAGCGACGTGTCAGCCGTTGGTGCCAAGACCTGCCCCGACATAAGTTGATGTCGTGCACTGACTCCCGATCGTTGCTGGCGAGGGTGGCTGTGTAATCAGTTCGTTCAAACGTCAGTAGCTATCAGCACGGCATAATGCCCTCCACCAGACGGGTTCTCCGGACAGAGGATAGCCGTCGGACAGAGCTACTCGGCACCATCGCCTCGAATTCGCTCCCGATTGTTGGTGTTGCGTTCCTTGACTGGAGTGCAGCTGCACTGCTGTTTCTGTACTGGTTTGAGCTTGGCGTCGACTCGGTCTGGGCACTCGTTCGGGCAGTGTTCGCTGGCCGCCCGCCGACTATCGAGACTGGCACCCTACTTATCGGGCCACTGGCGGAACGACAGTTCGCCCTCTCTATCCCGCGAACCGATCTACGGGTCTATCTCACGACGGTACTCGCGCTTCCAGTGACCGTTCTCGTCCTGGCAGGAGTCTGGGTATTTACTGGGGCCCTGCTAATCGGTCCACTGCCGGAGCCCAGCACAGAGACGGTCTCTGGTGTGCTGCTGGCAACGGTCGGTATTTTCGTTCTGACGGGTGTGACAACGGTACGGAACTACTTCTACAACGGCGCGTACCGGAAACACAACTCGACGACGGCCTTTCGTGGCCTGTTACCGCGAATGGTAACTGTCTTTTTCGGGGGCATACTCACTCTGACGCTCATAACAGCGGCCACAGAGGGGCCTGAAGCAGAACTCGGCAGTCTTGACCCGACTGTCGTCGGACTGCCGATGGTACTCATGGTCGTCTGTTTCAAATTCACATCTGACCTCTTGGGTGTCTACAGCGACCGTCTCGCCGTCTATTTCAAGTCGTACGATCAGGACTACGGCTGGCAAACGGCCCCATCGAAAGCACGATCTATCGACGAGACGCTCGCTGAGGCATCTGAACGCCTTCGCCCGGTTCGCTGGGGACGGGTCATCGGCGGCCCCCTCCGGTTCCCACATCACCCGGGAAGCGTGTTTCTCTGCGCCATAGGACTCCTCGTTGCGGTCCTGTTTGCAATTGGGGGTGCGTGGGACATCGTTGCCGTGATTGTTGTCACAAGCGTTAGCATCCCGGTTCTCCTGTTATGTCTCGATCAGCTATTGCGATACGGGGCCATCGAATACCGAATCGACGCTGACAACGGTACGCTCATGGCATACGACCATCTGTTTGGCACGGCACTCTGGCGCATCGAATCGTGGGAGGAACAGCGCCTCCGCGTCGAGAAGACGCCTCTCGATTCGCTGTTCGGCACAGAGACGGTTACTATCGAACACGCTGAGGGCGAATACATACTGCCACATCTCTCTGATGCCGCCCCAGTTGTAGCGGTGTTTGACCGACAACCCGAGCGTTCAGAGCAGATACTCCCCGGCCGGGCCAGCCTATTCGGATAAGTCGTCCGAGTGGCCTGTGAAGAGGTCGTCAGCTATCCGCTGAAGCGCTGTTGTCGGTCCACAGGTCATGGCCGACGACAAGCGCCATAGCACTCGTCAGTACGATCAACAGCAGTCTGCTAGCGGGTGAGAAGCCAACGCCTGCCACCGATAGACCGAGGGCCGCGGCGGCGAGTACTGGTGGGCCAGTGAGTGCAGCACCGAGTTGAGCGCTTTCGGACCGGAGGTAGCCAGCGCCCCAGCCGCCGAGGCCTATGATTATGAGCGGGATCGCAAGCGCCCAAATGAGGAAGGCGGTGAGTTCACTCCCGATGTCGTTTGTGCCGGCTGTGGTGGACAACAGCGTCCCGAGCAAACAGGCCCCGGTCCCGAAGAGCGCCGCGAGTGCGAACGCGCCTTGCAGGCGTGACATTGAGCTCCTGTCACGCCTGAACAATGCGCCCAGACCGACGAACACCAGCGCGTTCGCGCTTATGATGAGTCCGGGTCTGAGCGTTCGCTGCACCCAGATTGCGCTGAACGTCGGTGGATTGAACACATACGAGTCTCCCGGCCGCGGAGTCGGCCAGAGTTCAAGCGGGACTGCGGTGATGAGCAGACAGACTGCACTCAGACCGAGGAGCGAACCAGCGATTCGATGTACGCGACGCGACATAGCAGGTCACTCACCCCCAAGAGCCACGACAGTTCCATCCGGAGAGACGCCCACGACTCCGCCGTCGAGTACTGCCAGTGAGACAGCCCGGTACTCGACAGGATACTGCCACACTGCCTCACCAAAGCGCGTGGTGAACGCGGTGAGACCATTCTCGCGCTGGAACGTAAACACAGCATCAGCAGCCGCGGCAGTCACTGCGCCACCAAGGTTGATTTCCGAGCACCACCGGGGCGTCGGTGCGCCGTCATCGACGCGGTCGAAGGCGAACGTCGCACTGGAGGACTCACCGGGACGCTCAATTGCATACACGCTCTCTGGCGTCACGACCGGGAACTCAAGTGACCGCCTGTCGTCGAGCCGCCACTGCTCTGTTCCATCCGTGAGCGAACGGCCGAGCAGGTCACCGTACGTATCGCTCACATAGACCGTCCCATCGGACACAACAGGATATCCAGCAGGTCGATCTTCGTGTCGCCACTGGACCGCACCGGTTGCTGCGTCTACCGCCACTATCTGCTCACCGGCGGTAACGACGGTGCCGTCGGCCACGGCCAGCCTCGTTCCATCGACGTTTGCCGTCCACTGCCGGTGCCCGTCGTCGATAGCAAATCTCGCCACCCCAGCAGTCGTGGGAACGAACAGTCCATCATCAGTCACTGTCGGAACGCCTGCCCCCGCTGTGTCAGTGTTTCGCCACACAACAGCGCCGTCCGAAACGTCGAGCGCCGTGACACCGTCCGCCGTCGCAAGAAAGACACGGCCGTTGGCAATCACTGGCGGCGCTGCGCCGTCTCCAAAGTCGACCGCTGACGGAACTGTCGCCGGTGTGAGCGCACGCCGCCACTGTTCCGATCCGTCACGGAGCGACAGCGCGACGATGTCGGTCGAAGTCGCCAGCACGACAGTTCCGTCGGCGACGACGACCGCGCTTGCACTCGTGTCGTCACCGCCAGTAGTGGCTGCAGAAACATTTGCGTGCCATCTTACTGCCGGTGTCGTTGTTTCAAGCTGGACTGGTGCATAGCCCGTGTTTGCTGCATCGAACCGCGGTAAGGGCCACGACCCGTCGGGCAGCGTCTCGAAGCCGGGGTTGTCGATACCCGGTTCCACGGTATGCGATGGCTCTGGCACGCCGTCGTCGGGGCACGTCGACGAACAGCCAGCGACGCCGGCGACCGTTCCGGTGGCGACCACTCGGAGAAATGTCCGCCGCGATGTGGAGGGCATCAACTGCTCGTTCCGGTAGCTGCATGAAAAATGTTAATATGATATTTTTATAGACTGGTAATTTCGATCTGAATAACTATAACGGTTCACCCGTCCTCAGGCCAGTGGTCTGAGCGAAAGCGATTTTCTATGTATTCGACAGCTTATGCGGTGGGAAATCCAGCAAAGCTTAGTAAATCGTTCCCAATAGCGCTTCCATGGCGGAAACGACACTCGCTACGATAGACGAACTACTGGAGGGCACGCTGGATGACGTGGACGACCCCGACATCCGATACAAACTCAGAAGTGCGCGACAACTTCTGCAAGTCGTTCAACAGCGGCAGGATATCATGGATGAAGCTATCGAGACTGCGGTTGAAGATGAAGAAGTCCTGCAAAACCTCCGCGATCTCGGTTATACTGAGTAACGACACTGCACACCTGTTGGCACAGAACAAGTCTTTTGTCTCTCTCATCCAAGTCTCTGGCATGACAGCAGATACTGCCGAGCAACTCAGAGCTGAATTAGAGGCGGTCTTCACGAACGCAGACTATCCCGTCGAAGAACCGATGGAACTGGTGCCGGCCCTGCCGGACGGCCCAAGCACGACATTCGAGGCCGGTGACGTACGCGTCGGGGTGATGGACTTCGGCGCAGAGTACGCCGAGTATCAAGAGTATCCCTACGAGACGGCGGAGGCTCTCATCGATGACCTGATGACCGGGTTTCGGGAAGAAGGACTGTTCGACTGAGCCGGCCGTTTTTCACACCGCCTGACTGCGTGATGGGGATTTGCGACGCAGCAGTAGCAACCAAGCTGTATTGGTAACAGTTGTCAGAGCGTTTGCGACGGCACTGCCTCAGACCTTTGCGTCGTACCCCGCGTCCTCCACAGCGGCGATGAGTTGCTCTGTGCTGATATCGCCGTCGACAGACACCTGTTCGGCGTCGCTGTCGGCGTCAGCGCCTTCCACTCCAGCGAGCGCTTCGATAGCCTCTTCGACGGCCTGCTCACAGTGACCGCAACTCATTCCTTCAACGGCCAACGTCGTGGACATAACGATTACAACGACGAATGCACGGAACTTTTCGGTTACGGATTGGTTAGCAAATGATCAGCAAGTAGTCTCTCATGATCTACATATACTAACCAACAATAGTGAGTGTCTGTACGCTATCCGGGGTGAGACCATCAAATTTGATAATCTCATACATAGTACTATAATTTCTGAGCGTTTTCTGAGGGCATGGCTAATGGTAACTTGACAAGCATTGGGAACATCGGGGAGCAGGGCACCGCCGGCGGCGATGGTGGTTTTCTCTCGACCATCCCGGATGGGAGTTCAATTCCCGACGAGACGTGGCAGCGCCGCCACAAGTATTTCGTTCTCACAGTTCTTGCGCACATTCCGTTCCTGCTGGCGCTGGGACTTGTCGAGACGACGCAGAGTCCGATCATCGGCGCAACCATCCCCGCTGTGCCGACCGGACGGGTGTTGCTTCAGATCGGAATTATCGCTGGATTTGCTTTCGCTGCCGCTCTTCCACAACTCAGCCGCCGAGTGCGAACCGTGCTCGCGGTCACAGCCCTCGCGTTCTGTACCGGTACGCTCGTGCACTTCAGCGGCGGGTACATTGAGGCGCACTTCCACTTCTTCATCGCAATCGGGATCGCCGCGGTCTATGAAGACTGGATTCCGTTCGGCATTGGCATCGCGTACGTCGTCGCGAGTCACATCATCTTCGGCATCATCGACCCTACGTCGGTCTACAACCACACGGCAGCGCAACTGAACCCCATCGCCTGGGGCGCTGTCCACGGTGGGTTCGCCGCAATGCTGGCTCTCGCGCTGACGATTCATCTGAGTTCCATCGAGAAGTCTCGACAGAAGGCACAGACGGAGATTGAGCGCGCCCGCAAACGGGCCAACAAGATCGATAACCTCGAAGAAGAGCGGGCCGAAATCGAACAGCAGCGCGAGGAAGCGCAACGCCTCAGAGACGAAGCTGAACAGGAGCGTGAAGAGGTCGCTGCGCTCAACAGCCATCTCGAACTGAAGGCCCAGACGTACAAGGATGCGATGGAAGAAGTAGCAGACGGCGACTTCACAACGCGCGTCGATGCAGACAGTATGAACGAGTCGATGGCTGAAATCGGCATCGCGTTCAACGGCATGGCGGACGAACTCGAAGCGACGCTCGGCGAGATTCAGTCGTTCGCAGCTGCCGTCGATAGGCAGGTCACGGAGTCTGATTCAGCACTGCAGGAGGTCGCAACGGCGAGCGATGGTGTAAGCGGTTCTATCCAACAGATAGCTGCCGGCGCTGATGAACAGCGGGGAATGGTCGAAGAGGCGAGCGCCGAGGTCTCGAACTTTTCAGCGGCGGTCGAAGAGATTGCCGCATCGGCTGATGAAGTCGCACAGACCTCTACCGAGACCGCAACAATCGCGACTGATGGGCAGTCGCTCGCCGAAGACACGTTAACTGATGCCCAAGACGTCAAGGCCTCGATCGATGAAACGGTGAAAACAGTGACCGAACTCGACGACCAGATGACGGAGATTGCGACGATAGTGGACTTCATCTCCGACATTGCGGAACAGACGAACATGTTGGCGCTGAACGCGAACATCGAAGCGGCCCGCGCGGGGAACTCCGGCACGGGAGATGCAGGCGACGGCTTCGCTGTTGTGGCTGATGAGGTCAAGACACTGGCCGACGAGACACAGGAATCTGCAGGCGATATTCGAACCCGAATCGAAAACATCCAGGACCAGACCGGCACTGTTGTCGGTCAGGTCGAACGGGCGAGTGAGCTGGTCGAAAAAGAGATCGAAGCCGTCGAGCGGTCCGTTACCGCGTTCGAGCGGGTTGCTGAGAACGCGGCGGAAACTGATACCGGTGTCCAAGAAATCAGTGACACGACTGATAGCCAGGCGGCGACCAGTGAGGGTGTTGTGTCGATGATTGATGAGGTGGCGGAGATCAGTGTCGAGTCTGCGGATGAAACGGAATCCGTGTCCGCGACGGTCGAAGAACAAACTGCCGCTATCACCGAAGTGAGCGACCGGATGGAGTCGCTGTCTGAGCAGGCCCAACAGCTCGAAACGCTGGTCGGGTCGTTCAGCGTCAGAACTGACGCTGCTCAGGCACAGTAACCAGAGTTGACCCAACTTTCCAGTTTCCGTCTGCACCAACTACCACCGTCTGTGGTCACCGACGAAACGTGCGCTTACTCTGACTCGGAGACGTCAACGGTCAGGACTGGCACGGACGACTTTGTGACGACCTTCTGTGCTGTGCTCCCGAGCATATTCTTTTCGTATTCGTCTGCCTGCGTTCCCATCGTGATCAGGTCAATGTCGGCGTCCGCAACATACGACACAATGCGGTCCGCTGGTTTGCCTCGCTGAATCGCTGTCGAGACTTCGATTCCGTCCTGTTCCAGCGTCTCTCGGACGGCCGATGTGGCCGCCTCGCCCTCCGCTCGCATGTTCTCCAGCACTTCGTCCTGCATCTCGTCGGCCATCGACAGGAACGCCCGGTCGTCGATGACATACAGCGCGTGGACGGTAACATCCCGTCCGTCGGCAATATCTACTGTGTGTTCCAGTACCTGTTTCATTGACGCACTTCCATCCGTTGGAACGAGAATATCGCTATACATCGTTCGTACAAATCAAGTTGTCACAAACATCCCTTTCGATTCTATCCAGACGTCCGAACTACAGTCGCAGTATCGCGAGCGCTGGTGCTGTTGTTCGGCCCGGTCCCGTTTGCACCCAGTCACAGATAGCCGAGTCGCTCCAACCGTGACTTGACGTCTATGTCGTCAAAGCCATCGACGTCGTATTCGGCCATTTCGTCTTCCCCGGCAGCGAGTTCGGTGATGTCGAGTGTCTCACTGTGGTCTGCGGAGTCAGCGACAACGTCGGCCGGCGGGCTGTCGATAGGGGTCCCGTCGCTGGGCTCGGACCGCCGACCACGCACGACTGCTTCGTACTCGTCATCCCCCCACGCTGCGCGCTTGTAGACGGTGTCGCCGGGGCCGTCTTGATACACGAGCGACGCAGACTGTCGGAAGCGGTCCGGTTCGTCAGTGTACTGTTCTGCGTACTCCGCTGTCTGCCCGGTCGGTGGTGCCTGATATGCAGTCGTCTGCCCGTTGGGTGCGACGAACAAGCCGGAGTCGTCCGCTTCGCCGTCGAAGGCAGCCAGCACGGCGTCGGGAAACCGCGCCAGCGTCGCCAGAGACTCGATTCGACGCCCCTCTGTCTGCCCCGGTCCGCTGACGACCAGTGGGACGTGAAACAGTTCCTCCTGTGTGCCCATGCCGTGCATAACGGCCGGTGGCTCAGTTGCTGCCTGTGGCGGTTCTCCGAACCCATCGCCGTGGTCCGACGTGATGACGACGAGCGTATCGTCCAGAACGCCACGCGCCTCTAGATCACCGACGACCTGCTCCAGAATGGCGTCGGTCTGTCGAATCGCTCCGTCGTACAGCGGTTCAAGCAGCTGTCCGACCCCCGCCGGGAGTTGCTCCCCGTAGACGCTCCACTCCCACTTGATGGGGAGTTCGTCGTGCACTGCCCAGTAAAACTCCGTGCCCCACTCGTCGTAGCCGTCGCGCGTCGCGTACGGCATGTGCGCATCCATCAGATTCAGACACGCAGCCCAGGGCTCCGGTTGTTCCTCAGTCCACTCCGTCAGCCTGTCAGCGTACCAGAACCCGTCGACACCGTTGCGGGTTTCGGACGGGTCGTCAACGTCTGTCGAATCAGGGCGCTCTGTAACGACGGTCTCGAAACTGTCGCTGAGTCCGGACGGATGAACCGTGAGATACGGGTTCTCGGTGAAGACACCGGTCTCGTAGCCTTCGTCGTGGAGGAAATCGAAGATGGTCTGGCCGGGTTCCAGCCGTTCGGTTATCCGGAGTTTGTGGCCCTCGGACGGAACACCGGTGAACAGGCTCGTATGGGCCGGCAGCGACCAGCTCGCGGTCGTCCGTGCTTGGGTGTACACCGTCGCCTCACGAGCGAACTCTTCGAGAAAGGGTGTGGTCCTGCGTCGATGACCCAACAGCGAGGTGTTCGCCGCGCGTACGCAGTCGAGAACGACGAGTAACACGTTTGGCCGACCCATTGTCAGGCTTTAGAAGGTAGCCACGGCAAAAGTATGTTCTGTAATCGGGATTCTTACTGTCGTACTGGTGAGCCGTATCGACGCGTCCGTGGCATCGGCCCGCCGTCCAGAACCGGGTGCGTCCACGCCACCCGGCGGGACTGGTTGCGTACCAGTGAGCACGTGGTTCAGTTCTTCCCGCGTCAGCAACCGTCACCGCTACTCATACTGTTCGACGGGGTTTTATCGTCAAATAGGCGACGAATAAATAATCAACAGACAGTGTCCCAGACCCCCGCGGGGGTATATTTTATATGGGTCGACAGTCTGATGAGTAATACGTGGTCAAGTCAACGGTCCGGTTCCCCGAAGCGGTGATGGACTGCGTCGAGGAGATGGTCGAAGAGGGTGTCTTCTCGAACAAGTCCGAGTTTCAGCGCTTCGCCGTCGAGTACGTCCTTTCGGAGATCGAGGACTACGAACCCGAGATGGTTGATTTCGACGAACTCCAGAAAGAGGTCTTCCAGCACCAGCCGGTTTCCAGTCGGGCCGAGATGTCGCCGGAGATCAACGAGAACTTCTACGAGAACGCAGCGCGCGTCCGCCAGTTCGCGATTCGCGGCGACATCGAGACGGCAGAGGAGTACATCGACACTGCCTACCCCGTTACTGACCCTCGCTGCTTGCTCCTCGACGACTTGCTTGAATCCTATCGACAGCACGAAACCGACGACGAATAGGGTCCGGACCTGCTACTCCGTTGCCTCGCCGTATTTGATTGCGGTGTTCTCCGGAGCGTCAGTCGTCGTCAGCGCGGGCCCCCGGCGGTTTCTCCGAGCGTGGCCCGGCGGCGTGGCCCTCGTGGGCCAGCGCCGTCGCGAACAGGTCCTCGGAGACGGCAGGCACCTCTGTCTCTTCGACTGCGCCCGCTGACTCGATGTCGTCGACTGAACGCGGGTACTTCCTGAGGTCTTTGTGGATAGCGATCCCCGCATCCGCCCCCTCGCCCATTGCGACCGGGAGCTGGTTGTGGCCCGGCGTCAGGTCGCCGACGGCGTAGACGCCGGAGACACTGGTCTCGCCGTGGTCGTCGACAGCGACCGTCCCGTCATCGTTTCTCTCAAGCCCCAGCTCATCGGCCAGCTCCGCGTGGTAGTCCGACCCCAGCATCGGGAAGCCGCCCTTGTACTCTCGAACGCTGCCGTCTTCGAATTCGTAAGCCGATAGCCAGCCGTTGTCGTCGGTCTGCTTCCCGGACAGCTCCGTCTCGACGATCTCGACCGGATGATTGTCGAGCATCGTCTGCGTCTCGTCGCTCCACTCGGGTTCCTCGCCACGAGTCAGGATGTCCACGTCGTCGGTGTAGTTCAGCATAATCATCGCGACGTGAGCCGCGGACTCGCCGGTGCCCATGACGAACACCGGTTCGCCGACGAACATGAACGCGTCACAGTGGAGACACCAGTGTAGTCCCTTCCCAGTCCGTGGCAGCGGCGGGTCCGGCCGCTCGTCGGCGAACCCGGTCGCCAGCACGACGCGCTTGACCACCAGTTCGTCGCCGCTCGTCGTCACGGTGAAACCGTCCTCGTCGGCGAGTGAGCCTACCGACTCGACAAAGCCCCGCTGGTAGGTGCCGCCATAGTCCTGGACCTGCTCGCGGGCCGTCTTCAGGAACTCGTTGCCCGAAACGTCCTCGGTGACGCCAATGACGTTGTGCGTGTCGGTCATCATTGCAGCGCGGCCCCCACCGCGGTTGATAACAATTGTGTCCATCCCCAGTCGGGTGGTGTATAGCGCGCTCGTCAGCCCGGCCGGGCCACCGCCGACCACGGCCACATCGTAATCGTACTGCCCGTCAGTATACATTACCACAGCGTACGTGCTCAAGCAATAAAAACAGCAGAACGGCGGCGACCGACGCGGCAATTTACCGCTGTCGAGTCACGCCCTGAGTGACGCAACGACAGGCTCGCTGGCACCTCTCTCATCCGGGGCCGAGGGCCGCGATGTCGGCCCCGACTGTCGCCTGTGCATCAGCCGGATTCGGATCACTGTCAGCCAGATGCGTCCACTCGTGGGCAGGCAGTGCCGACAGGTGGTCAGTGATTGCGGTGCTGTACGGAGTCGCTTTCACTGTGCTTTCGCTGTTGCCCCAGATATGGTTGATGACGGTCATCGAATCGATGCGTATCTCGACGGAATCGGGGTTACACCGCGTAGCCAGCGCCTGCAGTCCGAGGTGGAGTGCGGCGTATTCGGCGACGTTGTTGTTCGTCCGGGAACCGACCGGTCGGCCGAGCCGGGCAATCGGCGTCTCGTCCGCCTGGATTACAGCGCCGGCACCCGCCGGCCCGTTACTGTGCGCGCTGCCGTCCACATAGAGGACGACCTGTGACACGGCGGTACTGGCCGCCTCCCGATGTGTCGAAGGTGGGTCGGATTCGAGGAGGTCGTCGACTACAGTCCGTATCTCGGCAGCGGATGTTTCCGGGTCGAACAGGCCACCGTAGCCGGCAACGGCAGCATTGATTGCATCGATAGCGGGGGTGAGTTCGTATCGATACAGTGCAAGCAGCTTGTCGACCCGCGTCGCCAGCGGCGAGAGCGGTTCCGCCGGGAGACGCTCTCTGTCTCTCGCCGGCGCATCGTGACGGTCCATCGGTGACACGTAGCCGCGGGCGGGTAAAAGACACTTCGCCGTGACAGGCCCAGGATAGCCAGAGGCGTACCGTGAGTACTGGCTGTTGAGCGAGTCATTTTCCCCGTGGGCCAATCAGGACCGCAGTTAACAGTACTGAGACCGTAGTCGTGACCACGATGGACAGACGGACATTCCTTGCTGCGAGCGGGCTTACGGTCGCGGGAACAGTGACTGGCTGTAGTGCCGCCAGTAACGACCAGCAAGGTGACGGCGCGACAACGACGGACTCCGGACAGAGAGACATGGAGGCGACTGGTGTGGCTGTCGAGACCGTCGCCGACGGACTCGAATCGCCATGGAGCGTCACGCCGCTGCCTGACGGCTCACGGCTGGTGGTCACAGAGCGCGTTGGTCGCGTGGTGCTGGTCAACCCGGCGGACGGTACAGTCACACCGGTCAATAACGCACCGTCGGTGTATGCACGCGGACAGGGTGGGATGCTGGATACGGCGCTCCATCCCGACTTTCCGAACCCGTCGTGGGTGTATTTGACATATTCGAAAGCCAACGACAGCGGTCAGTCGGCCACGCATCTGGGCCGTGGTCGCCTGAATGTTGCTGCTGGCCAGTTCGAGGAATTCGAACAACTGCACGTCGCAGAGCCGTTTGTCGACTCTGACGGCCATTTCGGGTCCCGCGTCGTGTTCGGCCCTGACGGACTGGTGTACCTGACTGTCGGCGACAGACAGTTCAAGAACTTCGGGCCCGACCACGTCGCACAGGACCGGACGAACGAACTCGGGACGACGCTTCGCCTGACGCCTTCGGGCGGGATTCCCAATGCGAACCCGTTCACTGCCGACCCGGAGGCAGTCGATTCGATATTCAGCTACGGCCACCGCAACGCACAGGGAATGACCGTGCATCCCGACACCGGCGCTATCTGGCAGGCCGAGTTCGGCGAACAGGACGGCGACGAAATCAACATCGTCGAACGGGGCGGCAACTACGGCTGGCCGGTCGCCGACGAGGGCTGTACCTACGGCAGCGGCGAGCCAATCGGCGTGAGCCACGCGGAGCGTGACGATGTTATTGCCCCGGTGTATTCGTGGGAGTGTGGGTCAGGTGGGTTCCCGCCCAGCGGCACGACTTTCTACACCGGCGATGCCTTCTCCGAGTGGACCGGCGACCTGCTCGTCAGTGGGCTGGCGTCGCAGTACCTCGCCCGGTTCACTGTTACTGGGCGAACGGTCGAGGAAGCGACGCCGCTCCTTGCCGACCGAGGGTGGCGAATCCGCGATGTCGCAGTCGAGCCAGATACCGGATACATTCTCGCGGCAATTGACGCACCGGACGCACCTATCGTGCGACTCCGCCCCGCCTGAATCGGGTGTGTCGGTGATAACTGGTATGGCCCGTTACCGTCTCATACCCCGAACCGAACGCTCATCCATTACACCCGGTTAGCGAGTCCCGGATCGCGCCATTTTTGCTTCTGAACCCGCTACACTGGCTGTGAATCAGACTGCGATTCTGCATGCCGCGTTCGGAGTACTGATAGTCGCCGGGTTCCTCGTTTCGGCACCACTGAGCTATGGCTTGTACGGGCTGGGTGCTGTGTGTTTCATCGCCGGCATCGTGCTCGCCCGGCAAGATAGCGATGAGCCAGAAGCCGCTGACAGCGCTTGATTTCGGAACTCCTGCGACGACCGGTCGGGACTGTAGCGATTGCCGGACTCTCGCCGCACCAATATATGCTATGAGGGGACACCGATTGGTGTCTACCCGGTCACGCTTCCTGTAGTCGACCACCGTCGACGGCCACGTTCTGGCCGGAAATGTACGCAGCCGCATCACTACAGAAGAACAGAATCGGTGCCGCGACATCCTCAAACGTGGCCGCCCGCCCACGCGGGAACTCCGAGACATCCACGACAGTGTTCTCGACCGCGAATGGCGACACGGCGTTGACCGTAATCCCGTCGTCCTGCGTATCATATGCCACTGTTCGCGTGAACTGCAGGACTGCCTTCTTTGCTGCGAAGTACGGGAAGTTCATCGGGACTGCCCTGTCATCACGGGCATCTGCCACGCCGAAGTTGATAATCCGTCCCCAGCCGGCTGCGCGCATTGATGGGAGCGCTCGCTGCGAACACAGATACGTCGAGAATAGACACCCCGCAACGGCGGTTCGCCACTCATCGAGGGACAGCTCGTCCCACCGCCCCTGCGGGAGCGGACCTACTGCGTTGACCAAGATATCGACATCACCTAGTTCCGACTCACAGTCCGAGAACAGCGAATCAACGGCGTCGGGCTCCGTTACGTCGCCTTCTACCGTGGTTGCCTCGACGCCGTGATTCCGTGCGGTGGCTGCTGTCTCCGCCGCTGCCTCTTCGCTCGTCCGGTAGTGCACGGCGACATCGGCACCGGCGGCCGCTAACTCAAGGAGCATCTCACGACCGACCCGCTTTGCAGACCCTGTCACGAGAGCAGTACGCCCGTCTAGCTCCGGCTGAATTGCTACCACCTGTCGATGTATGGCGGGAAACATCAAAAGTATGAGGGGAAAATTCGCGGAAAGATGGAGTTCACTGTGCCAGCAGCCGCTCTCGGACACATGGCTATAGTAGCCATTGAAAATCAACACACATCTGATCGCACGATGGCAGTGCGATCAGTGTGTAAATCGTTTCAATTATTACTACAGGCTTCCTTGCGTACGGAGTCCTGTGGGAACGGATTTTTCGTGACGCTATCGCCTGCGAGTCGGCCATGCATCCTGCCGGCGGTTTTATCAGATCGGTGGGAATATTCTGTCACATGCCTGAACAGCCTGTTGATGTCGGCCCAGGGGGCGAGAACGTCGCCGGTGAGGCACCCGCCGCAGAGCCAGAAGCCGTCACCGACGACGCAATCCTCCACGACGACGATGTGGAACTCGAACGGACTATCGGGCTTATCGGCGGGCTGGCAATCGGGATCGGGACGATGATCGGGGCCGGTATCTTCGTTTTTCCAGGGCTAGCGGCCGCCAACGCTGGACTGGCAGCGACGCTCTCATTCGCAATCGGTGGGCTGATCGCGCTGCTCGTGGCGCTTCCGACCTCCGAACTCGCCACCGCGATGCCACGGAGCGGTGGCGGGTACTACTTCATCTCACGGAGTATGGGGACGGCGTATGGCGCGATAGTGGGTCTCGGACTGTGGCTCGGGCTGATGTTCGCCTCGGCGTTCTATCTGGTCGGACTTGGTCACTACGCGAGCGCCGTGTTCGCTGAACTCAATATTGCGCTCCCGGCTGACCCGGTCATCGGTATCGGGCTGCTGTTTGGGGCTGTACTGACGGCACTGAGTATCGGTGGCACGGAAAATACGGCAAAGCTCCAGAACATGGTAGTGGGGGTCCTCCTCGCGGTGCTTACAGTGTTTCTCTCCTACGGTGTCCTTGACGCCGTGGGCGTGTTCGGTGGCGGCACCGTTCCGGAGCAGTTCTTCTCCAGAGGGTACTTCCCGGTGTTGACGACCGCTGCGCTCGTGTTCACGTCGTATCTGGGGTTCGCTCAGGTCGCCACTGTCGCGGGCGAAATCAAACAGCCGGGTCGGAATCTCCCACTGGCGATGGTGGGCTCAGTCCTGATCGTCACTGTGTTTTACGTTGTCACGATTTTCGTTGCGACCAGCTCGTTCGGCGCGGAACGTCTGGGGGAGTTCGGGGAGACAGCGATGGTCGAAGTCGCCCGTGACTTCCTCGGGTTGCCCGGGGCGGTCGCGATACTGGGTGCAGGACTGCTGGCGACGTTTTCCAGCGCGAACGCGTCGATTCTCAGTGCTTCGCGGGCAGTCTACGCGCTGAGCCGCGATGCATTGCTCCCCAGAAAGGCGAGCAAGGTCAACCTCAGGTACGGCACACCACACGTCGCGTTGCTCGCTGCTGGCGGACCGATACTGGTCCTTGTCGGGACTGGCCGGGTCGAACTCCTCGCGGAAGTCGCTTCGTTCCTCCATTTGATCATGTACGGGCTGATGTGCGTTGCGCTGATCGTGTTGCGCCGTCGCAATCCCGATTGGTACTCGCCCAGCTATCGAGTGCCGGCCTATCCGGTGGTTCCGGCCGTAGGTGCGCTCGCGAGTTTCGGACTGATCGCCTTTATGCAGCCCGCGTCAATCGGCATCGGCATCGTGGTCATGCTCACCTCGTACCTCTGGTACCGTTATTACGCTGGGGACGTGACGCTAAAGGGAGATCTCTGAGTATGACGGACCGACAATCGATACTCGTCCCGATTCGCGTTCTTGCGGGAGAATCGGTCCCGGAGGGCGTCCCCGAACTGCTCGCCCATTCGCATGTCGTCCTGTTGGGGTATCACGTCATCCCGGAGCAGACTGCGCCCGGACAGGCGCGGCTGCAGTTCGAAGACCGGGCCACAGAACGACTCGATGAATACGAGGAGATATTCGAGAGCGCCGGGGCCACCGTCGAACGTCGGCTGGTGTTCACTCACGACGGCCAGAAAACCATCGACCGCATGATTGCCGAGCACGACTGCATGGCCGTTCTCGTTCCGAACGCCACGGGACCAGTCAATGACGTGCTGGTCCCGGTCCGCGGGGCCGTGGGGGTCGACCGGCTTGCCCGCGTCGTCGCGAGTGTGTTCGGAGCGATGGACGCCGACGTGACGTTGTATCACGTTGCGGCTGCAGACACGACGGACGACGATGTTCGGACGCTCCTCGGTGGAATCACGGACCGTCTGGTGGAGTTCGGGATGGAGCCGTCGACTATCGAGACGCGAATCGACCGCGGTCGGGACCCTCTTGACGCAATTGTAGACGTGGCCAATTCGTTTGACACGGTCGTGATGGGGGAAACCGACCCATCCCTGACGACGTTTGTGTTCGGGATGCCAGCCAAGCAGGTCGCCAACCGGTTTCTCGGGCCGGTGCTCATCGTCCAGCGTGAACGCGCCTCAGCGGAGAAAGACGGATAAATTACCCTGCTTCAGCCTCCAATCGGCTGGCTAGTTGTGTGCCTGTACTCCTGTCATGCTCTCAGTGCCCCACTGCCCACGGATAGCCACCTCTCGCTGCGTGGGTGTGGTCGTGTTCATTAGTGGTGCTGCGCCCGTCTTCGGTAGTCCGCACAATGTCGTCGACCCGGAGGATCTGTGTCACGACAGCGACTGCCCGCTGCAGTGCACTCGTGAATACCGTTGATGGTTCCAGAACACCTGCTGCAATCATATCTCGGGGATGGCCATCGGAGCCGACACCGATCGCCTCTGCGCCGGCGTCGTGTCGTTGCTTTATGCCTGTCAGTGTGTTCAGTGGGTCCGTGCCCGCGTTTGTGGCCAGCGTCCGTGGGATGGCTTCCAGTGCGGTTCCGAACCCTTCGAAGACGAGCTGTGTTCGGTCCGGTATACCACTGGACAGAGCGGCGAGGTCCATTGCCAGCGCGGTCGGCACTGCACCTCCACCGGGCACGAACGCGCCATCGTCGAGTGTGACGCGGGTGACATCGATACAGTCTGCCGCGATGCGGCGGACCTCGTCTGCAACGTGTGGCGTACCGCCACGGAGCAGTAGTGTTGCGCGTTGTTCTTCGGGACAGCCCTGTAGCGTGAGCGTCTGGGAGGTCCCGACCGTACGCTCCGTGACCGACGCAACAGTGCCAGTGGTGTCCGCAGTAAGCTCGTCGACGGCCATCACTGGCGTGCTCCCTGTCGCTCGGGCAATGACATCAAACTCGTCTCGTCGAGTTCGCTCGACGGGGAGCACGCCTCGCTGGACGAGCGCGGTCCTGACCGCTTCGTCGATGGATTTCTGACAGAACAGGACGGTCGCACCTGACTGCACCACCTGCGCTATGAGTTCTGTCCTCCGGTCCTGTTCGTGAGCCTGAAAGGCGCTCCGCTGTGTCGTGTCTTGCAGCTCCACTGACTCCATGTGGTTCGGTTCCTCGATGCCAATTTCGGCGTCGACCATCCCGATAGTCGGCTCGTCGTGCGTTTGGATGCTCGGGTGACTGAGGGCTTCGAGAGATGTCGATGATGTCTCTAGGTCGACCACCACCCCGTCGAGACAGACGGACTCACGGAGTTCGCCGCCGGGGTAGGACTTGAGCGTGAGCCGCGATGTGTCGAACTCGACCGCCTGCAACGCACTGAGGGCCAGTTCGCCGAACCGCTCGGTCGAAGTGTCGTCCCATCGTCCCGTGACGGCGGTCTTCGCAATCTGTGCCAGTCGGTCATCGTGCCGACTGTACACGCTACGTTCGTATTGCTCAAGATGGTCAAGAGCGGTCTCGGCAGCCCTGACGTAGCCGTCGATGATTGTCGTTGGATGAAGTCCGTCGGAACGAAGCGCTGCAGCCTCCTCAAGCAGTGCGCCGACCAGCACAACTGTTGTCGTCGTCCCGTCCCCGACAGCACTGTCCTGTGCAGTCGCGGCCTGTTCGACCAGCCGACCGACGGGATGCGTGATATCTATCCACTCGATGATTTTCGACCCGTCGTTCGTGACGATGACCGTCCCGTTTTCGCCGACGACCATCTTGTCCAGCCCGCTGGGCCCGAGTGTCGTTCGGATTGTGTCAGCGAGTTTACCTGCGGCGGTCAGTGCGGGGTCTGGCTCGTCAGTACCGTCGTCAGTCGTCTCTCCCAACATCAGTGTCGACAGCGGGAGCTGTCTGGGTCCCTCATTGCAGTGGGTTGTCAGTGACACAGATGTCACCGCGGTCAGCGCTATTGTGTTCGATACCCTCTGGGGACGCGTCGAACTCGAACGCGCCCGTCGGGAGCGCCAGCGTCGAGCAGGCGTTTGGCACGTCCACGACGCCGCTCTGGCGGCCCTCGACGGGGACGGTGCCGAGGATGTGCAGGGCCTGCTGGCCGGTGTAGCCGAACTGCTTGAGGTAGTCGATGGCCTGAAGACAGGCCCGCCGGTAGGCGGTGTGGGAGTCGATGTACTTCTGCTCGCCGTCCTCCGTGACTGAGTAGCCACAGAAGGTGACGTAGTCCTCGAAGTTCGGTCCGCGATGGCCCGGCTCGAAGATGGGGTGGTCGACGCCGAACTTCTCCATCCCGTCTTTCACGAGGTCGAATTCGAGATCGACGTAGGCGGCCATCTCGATAGCGCCACAGAAGGATATCTCGCCGTCGCCCTGCGAGGCGTGGAAGTCGCCGATGCCGAACTTCGCGCCATCGACGTAGACTGGGAAGTACACCGTCGAGCCGATGGAGAGGTCCTTGATGTCGTGGTTCCCGCCGTGTTCCCGGGGCGGAACGGTTCGGGCCGCGACCTCCGCCGCCTCCTCGGCATCATCGGGGTTCATCTCGCCCATGAGCGCGCCGTTGGGCGTTGGCGGGTTCGCCACGCCGGGCTCTTCCTCACCGGTCGGATGGTTCGGGATCGACTCGGGGTCCTCGGCGTGTTTGTCGATGAGTTCCTGCTCGCGTTCGTTCCACGCTTCAAGCAGTTCCTCGCTGGGTGCACAGCCTGCGAGGCCGGGATGAATCTTCCCCTCGTATTCGACATCGGGGATGTGGCGCGATGATACCGTGTAGCCGTCGATGTCCCAGATGGACTTTGCCGCCTTGGGGAAGTGGTCGGTCAGGAAGCCGCCGCCGTTCTGCTGGGAGAACGTCCCAGTGAAACCGAACTCCGAGCGGTCGTTGAGCGGCCCCATGTCGTGGAACTCGACTTTCAGCAGGTCGCCCGGCTCGGCACCGTTTACGTGGACGGGACCCGCGAGATAGTGGACCTGCGAGAGGTCCACGTCACGGACCTCGTTGGCGTCGTCATTGTCCGTTATCTGTCCGCCGGTCCAGTCTAGGGCCTCGAGTCGCATGCTCTCGCCGGGGTCCGCTTCGACGACCGCCGGGATATCCGGGTGCCACCGATTGAACGGATTCGCGCCCGGCTGTTCATCTGGCGCACTGTCGACATCTACCTCGAACTTCGTTTCTGGCATTACGGCTACAGTATCGGATAGATTACACATAAGTGTTCGGACGATTGATATTTAGAACGTACAGTTTCAGACGAGAGTCAACAGTATCCAAATACGTAGTTCCGATAGACAACCACATATCAGTAGAGAACAGTGATATAAGTGTACATAGGACAAATAAAAATTCAATCAGCCGTCCAGTTAGTTTTGGTTATATTAGATGTGGATATCCCATGATTGTTGATAATCTCACCCACCCCATCACGCAGCAGATTGGTAGTGTCCTGACCTATTAAGCACGCAGGATTATATGAACTCAGCCGGAGCTGAAAACAGCCGCAGACTGGGAACTCTGTAGCATTGCTACACACTCACAGCCAGAGTTCACACGAACGCCGGCGAACGGCTGTTTACGAGAGTCACACCAGATTCTCCAAATATTCGAGGGCACAAGCACCGTGTATGCGCCGACGGACGGTTCTCAAGTCGACGGGTGCGGTTGGAACAATTGTCGGAGTCGCCGGGTGTCTTGGCGGTAGTCGCTTCGGCGATTCGAACCCAGATGTCGTCCTCGAAGAGCCCGACCGGGAGTTCGAGAGCAGCGACGTTCCGTATCCCGCCTGGGGTGAGCAAATCCCGGACGTACGTGTCGCCACACCGACCGAGGCACGCAAGGTCCCGTTGCGAGACATTGAAACGCCGACTCTCCTCACGTTTTTTTACAGCCACTGCCAGACTGTGTGTCCAGTTCTCATCTCGACGCAGCGAAACATCCAGAGCCACGCACAGAACAACGGCTATGCGGATTCGGTCACGTTCCTCCCGATGACATTCGACCCCGTCCGTGATACCGCAAAACGACTCGCGGCGTATGCTGACAAGATGAACGTCAACGTTGATAGCGAGAACTGGCAGTTCCTTCGACCAGCGTCGAAGCAGCGAGCCAAGGCTATCATACAGGACCAGTTCGGAGTCATGTTCCAGCGGACTACACCCAAGGACATGGATATGTACATGTTCACGCACACAGCCCTGACCCTACTGGTCAACGCTGATGGGTTCGTCGAGCGTGCGTATCGCTCGAAGTCACCGGACGTAGAGAGTATTATTGCCGACCTGAAGACGGTGAGAAACGCGTGAACCGTCGGCAGGTCGTCGCGGCGATAACCGGGCTCGGCCTCTCTGGCGGGAGTCTCTGGGTTGCACAGAATGGCCTGTCGGGTATCCAGTCCCGGGACACAGACCAGCTTCCGGTCCGTGTGGAAACCCTCGGTGCACGCGGCTCGTCAGCAGGCGAGACACGCGTGCCGACGCCGGGAACCGTCACAGTGGTCGACCTGTTCGCCACGTGGTGTGCGCCCTGTGACGACCAGCTCAAGATTCTCGACGCGATCCGACCTGAGTACGCCGACGTGTCATTCGTCTCAGTGACGAACGAACGGCCGAGTGAGACTCTGACGAGGGCAGACATCAGCGAATGGTGGAATCGCAACGGCGGTGCCTGGACTGTCGGACTGGACCCCGGAAGCGAACTGCTGGCGGCGTTCGGGGCGGACGGACTTCCGTACATCGCGATTGTCGACGAGAACGGTATCGTCCAGTTCGGTCACAGCGGGCTTGCCGATGAAAAAACGCTTCGAGACGAACTTGACGCGCTGGTGTAAGATGGCTGGCGTTGCTGTACTCGGGACACTCGTGTTCGCCGCGAGCGCCGGCGTCGGGACGTTCTTCGCCCCGTGTGCGTTCCCGCTTCTCCCGGGGTACGTCGGATATTACATGCGCGAAAGTGACGGGAATGTCGGTATGCTGCCACCCGCAACTGCCGCTGCTGGCGGAGCCTTTGTCGCGCTCACCCTCGTTGCGCTGCTCGTCCTCGCTCTCGGGCAGCCACTAAAGAACGCACTCCCGATACTCGAACCGGTGATCGGACTCGCTCTGGCCGTGTTCGGCGTTGCGATGCTCCTGAACCGCGAGCCCGAACTCCACGTCCCGCTGCCACAGCGACCAGCGTCAGTAACTGGATTCGGCGTGTTTGGGGCTGTGTATGCAATCGCCGCAGCCGGCTGTGTCGTGCCGCTGTTCTTCGGCGTAGTCACCCAGGCGCTTGCACTGCCAGTTCACGTGAGCGCTCTCGTTCTAGCGGCATACGCGCTCGGGGTCGCGCTTCCGCTTGTCGGCGTGACACTCCTTGCAGGCGTTGGCATCGGCATCTGGCGCACTTTTGGCAAGTACCTGCAACGGATACACCAGATCGCAGCCGTCGTGATGATACTCGCCGGCGGCGGGCAGATTTACCTCTCAGTGTTCGAACTGGGCGTGGTGTCGCTTTAATCGAGCGACTGTTGACCCCTGGCGGATGACGGATTGTTCGCTGTTCTTAGCATCGACAGCGACAGGGCAACGATTCGGCTGTAAATACTTCGAGATGCACCAGGGATCTGTCTGTGAGTGCGCGATAACTCCGAGGCTGAGCTACAGCAACGTCGTCGCTCCTCGGAACGTAAGAAGCGGTATGAATGGTGGCGGCGAACCGGATTTCCCAGAGGCTCGCGCACTCCAGTACTCCCCGGAACGCTGGTGGGCTTATCTTCCGTGTTCGGGATGGGTACGGGAGGCAACCCCACCGCGGTGGCCGCCTATACTATAACTCTACCAGCTACGCTTATAAGAGTGGCTACTTGATGACGGGAGTCGTTGGATCACAATCTGACACATTGTCTCAATGGCACAGATTCAAGCAGCACGGGTTACGTCCAGCACATCCGGAATCGAAACTATGGAAATGGCGGCCGCCAAAGTGCGGGACGTGTGGGTTTCACCGTTGCTTTTCAGACCGCTGGTTCCACTGTTTGAGATAGGTGGCGGATTCGGTGTTGCTAGTGGGACCGCTGGACTCGCCGCGAGTGCACTCATACTCTGTGGAGCTATGCAGTCCCGGGGAGAACGCCGAGAGGTGCAGTCCAGTTACAGTCGCTGGTGCTAGTGCCGTTGCCCTCTGCCGAATCCACTCCCCTGAGAGCGCCACCAGTTCAATTGACCGATGTGTTCCACCGGTCAGCGGGACGTTTGCGGAACACCGAGCGAGACTCCAGCGAGGAATATCGGGAGACCGGCGATCACAACGGCAGCGGCACTGGCCGTGACAACGGGGATGAAAAGCACGCCCAGTCCATACGGCGCAGGGAGTACCGGGAGAACCGGTAGCATCGACAGCACGAACCCGATAGCGGCCGTCTTCACTGCTAACCGACGGTTCCCGTGGCCGACTGCGTATCCGGCCGGGAAAAGGACAAACGCGGGTCCGAGAACCAGCAGCGTTGTCACCGGGGGCGTGGAACCGTCACTGACGACCATCGGAGCCGCCGCTATCGTCGCTCCCAGCGCGATGCCTGCGCCGACTACTGTGCCGACGACGACCGTCCGATAGCTCGTCTGCTCACGGATACGTCGCCGTGACAGGGCTATTCCACAGACGAACAGTGCAGTGCCACCGCCGAACAGCGGTGCTGCTGTGCCGCCCAGCCGTAACACGCCTATCGCTCCGAGAAGCGACAGGGAAGCCGATAGCGCGCCGACACCGGCGAATACAATGCCGACGGAGTCCCGTACTCCTTTGAACTCCCAGTCAAGCCAGGCAACACCCCCGGCGGCAGCGCCAATCAAGAGGGTAAATACCGCTGTGGGGAGGGTGATGTATGCGAGTGCCTTCACCGCCATCACGGGACCGAGAAGTGCTCCGAGCGCAAGGAGGCTCAACAGCGGCCCGACAGCCGTCTCACGGGGGACAAAGGTCACGATACGTCCATCGTTGAGTTCGGTCAGTGTCATCCGCTGTCCGTCGTCTGAGACGGTTGCACCGTCGATGGGCCGCTCGACTCGCATCCCGTCGGGTGCAACGACGACGAGTCGGTCAGCACCGAGGCCATCAAGGTTTCGATACCCGTAGGCCTCGGTAAACTCACCCGTTCGGACCGCCCCGCCGACGGACTGCTCGGCGAAGTCAGGCTCGCGGTAGCGCAGCGTTATGACGCCATCGCCAGAAACGTTCGCGCCCAGAAGTTCGGTATCCCACATCGCTCTGTCGGCGATAGCGGTTCGGAGACTCTCGTTTGTCCGGAGACGTGCAGCCGCCTCTGTGCCAGACAGGCGGTTGTGGACGACCCACGTTGCGGTTCCGTTGTTGTGGACGGTGACGGTGGCGTTGCTGTGAGTGACTGCGACCGAAATACCGTGTGACTCGGCTGTTGATGCAAACGAGTCACCGCAGGCGTCACATAGCGGCCGCGGCGGCGGTGCTGCGCCAGCAGGCACAGCGATACAGAGGAGCGACGTACAGACCAGACAGAGGAGAGCAAGGTGGTGGCGTCGATGCGGGGCCATGTAATCTACCTATCCTGTCATATGTTAAGAGATGTCGATTACTCAAAGAATAGTTATACCAACACGGACAGCGGGCGACACTGGGACCAATACATCTCGGTTCAGTGAACTGTGCGGTACATATTTCGCCGGCTCTGCCAGCCGTGGTCTCCCATCCTCGGTGTCGGTGTAGCGGCCGAGCGAAGTGGCCGCCGCTTGGGCGTCGTCGATTGGGTCTGACGCCCGCGTCATTATACTTTGGGATGCGTACAGCGCGTACTATCGAAGCCGCTGTCGCGTTCGCGGTCACTCGTCAGGAACGCGATTTCGCCGTTGGTGGAGGCGAGACCGCAGGACACAGAGTCGGCGATTTCGGTGTATGTGTCGGCCAAGCTGTTGTTAGTGTATCTGGACTGCCCTTCTACAGTATAACAACTTATACCGACACAACCACGATGGTAGGCAGAACGCTGTGACAGCAATCGAGATCGAGTCGCTCCGGAAGTCTTACGGCGACATGACCGCGATAGCGAACCTCTCGCTGAGCGTCGACGAGGGCGAGTTCTTCGGACTGCTCGGGCCGAACGGGGCCGGTAAGACAACGACGATGGAGATACTCACCGGGCAGCTCAGTCCGGACAGTGGACAGACTGCGGTACTCGGTGCCGACCCGGCAACCCAGCCGACGTCGGTCCGCGAACGGGCAGGGATTCTTCCTGAAAAGGAGTCACCGCCGAGTTTCATGACGCCACGTGAGTACTTCGATTTCGTCGGTGCTATCCGGGATATGCCGGGCGACGTGGTGGCAGCGCGGACCGCGTCCTGGGCCGACCGGCTCGGCTTTACCGCGAAACTCGACACGCTGTCCTCGGACCTGTCGCGGGGCCAACAGCAGAAAGTGATGATCGCCGGCGCGTTCTTCCACGAGCCAGCTGTCGTGTTCATCGACGAACCGCTGGCGAACCTCGACCCGATCGTTCAAGAGCGGGTCAAGCGGTTCCTGCGCTCCTACCGGGACGCCGGCAATACGATTATCCTCACGACACACGACGTAGATGTCGCTGCCGAACTCTGTTCACGGGTTGGCATCATGTACGGCGGCAACCTCGTCGCTGATGTCAGGCCGGCGGAACTCGACGCTGATGTGACGCTCCTTGACGTATTTCTGGACACCGTCGACGCAACAGTGGACCGGGAGAAGCAACCTGCTGATACATGAGTGACGGACGGGTGCGCAGGGTGTTCGTCGAGATGGTCCGCGAGGAGTGGCGACTCCACAGCCGGCTCTTCGGCGGCAGTCACTTCTCCCTGTTTCCGGTGTTCATTTGCCTGCTCGTTGGGGGCGCAGCCAAGCTGCTGTCCGTTACCGGGACCGAGCCGCGAACCGTCTTCGCCGGCCTCCACGCACTGGTATTTGTCTTCGGACTCCACACGGGGTCGATCGGCTTTGTGGGACGTGATGCTCTCCAGAACCTTCTCGGTGACGTGACGCTGCTGATGTTCTCTGCCCGCACACTCCCGCTCTCGCAGAACACGCTGCTGGGCCTGTTCGTCGTCAAGGACAGTGTCTACTACGCGGTGCTGTTTCTGCTACCAATCTCTCTCGGAACGGTGCTTGCAGTGCGAGGGGCTGCTGGGCCTCTCCTCGTCGCCAAGACTGTCTCCCTTCTGTGGACGACACTGGCACTGATGTTCGTCTTGGGAATGGGAACGACGATTGCAGGTCTCGGCCTCGCTGGGCGCGGCGTTCCCGGGCTGGCGCTGCTTGCGGCCCCACTCGCCGCTGTCGGTGCAGCGGCAGTCAGTGGTGTTACTATCGTTTCCTATACCCCCTACGGCCTGTTTCTGGCCCAGACACCCCTGCGGGTCGGCACGACAGCTCTCGGTATCGGCGGCGTCTTTCTGCTGGGTGCAGCCACTTTCGATGCGACCGCGCCTGACCCTGCTCAAACAGTCGAACCAGCGTTTCGCGCGTGGTGGCAACGGTTCGGTGACCCAGTTGCGACGAAGAGCCTGCTCGACATCCACCGGAGTGCAGGCGGGTTCGGAAAAGTCCTCTTTTCAGCGGCGGTGCTGTTCGGCGTTACTGCTGCACTGGTCGATTTCGCCGGACAGATCACGGGTGTACAGCCGTCGACTGGTATCTCCTTCGGTGCGATTCTCGGGCTCTCGGGATTCACGACCTACAACTGGCTCACCCAGTCCGACGACGTGAGCCTGTATTTCGCCCAGCCACTCTCTGTGAGAGCCGTTTTCGCGGGGAAATTCCGGGCGTTTCTCCTGCTCGGCCCGCTGGTCGGACTTGCGTTCTACGGGCTTGCACTCGTCTGGCGTGGCGGGCCGGCTGCTGAGGCCGCCGTCGGGGCTGTCTTGCTTGTCGGCGTCGCCTGCTACATCTTCGGCACCACCGTCTACCTCACCGGTCTCTCTCCGAACGAGTTCCTTTTCGACACGGCCCTGTTCGCTGTCTTCGGCGTAGCGATGGTCCTCCCGCTGGTCCCGGTCCTCATCGTCGGGTTCGCCGTCTCGCCGGTGTCTGGCAGCCTGCTGGCCGTGCTCGGTGGGTCTGGCGGCGTCTTGGGTGCTGTCGGTGTCGGCCTGTACCGTCGGTCGGTACCGAAGTGGTCGACGCGGTATCAACAGTCGTGAGTGGTCGTTTGCGGTCGTCCACATCGCCTCCAGCACCGACCCGGTCTTCATCGAGGTTCTCGTTGCCTGTGTAGCGTAATCCGGCTACGATTCCCCGAACGAACAGCAACGGTTGTACTGCGCTTTTCGAATAGCTTTTCTTGATCAGTAGTGGCACTGGGGTATGGACCGTCGTACCGCGAGGCTGCTCAACGGTGCGCTAGCGCTGTGCTGTCTCGTGCTTGTGCTCGCCGCTGTGTATCCGGTCACGACCGCAGAATCGCACTCGACGCAACCGGTCGATGAACGATTCACTGTGCCCGAGGTCGATGACTACCGGGCGACGGGAGCGATTGTCGCGGATGGTGAGACAGCGCTCAAATTTGAGGGCGCTGTGACTGCTGACGGCGGGCGCTACCTGTTCATCGACGAGGGTGGTGTCCGAACCGAACAGTTTCAGGCGTCGCCTGGCGCTCCGGTCTACAGTCGTCTCGTTGTCGAGGATGTCGGTAGTACTGACCGCCGACGAGAGCAGATACAGCGCGATACCGATCGGAAACTCATCAGGGAGAGCCGAACTGAGGGCGATGTCACGTTCATTATTAAGCAGAATGCAAGCGATCTGAGGACCGATGTCTCGGGAGCGGCATCTGTCGTTGTCAGGAGCTTGTACGTTGTCGGATACCAGCGGGACATCGATCCCTCTCAGGAAGCGACTGTCTACAAGCCAGAAAACGGCTGGTACGAAGGACGCGAACCGTACCATATTACCGGGGCCACAGGGCAAGTGCGAACCGTCAGTGACACGACTGGCGTTCGCTCCGCGGAAGTTAGGTGGGACCAGACGGGATCAGCGGGGACGTATGCAGAACTCGCGCTGGTCAGACTAACGGGCGATGCGCCGACAACGTACGACATCTCCGTCGAGTTCAAGTCGGGCGAGCCGACAGTGCGTCGACCGGCGTGGGTCACCGCGGTCAAAGCCGGATCCGAGGACCGATAGTCACAGGGGAACTGTCCTGTACGAACTCTGTGGAGCCGTCACCTCTCGGCGAACTGTCTGCAAGTGACAATGACACGCTGTAGCGTCCAGCGGTGCAGGAAGCATTGTCGGAAGGTGCGTTCTCTGGGCTGATAGTGTCACGTCTGCCGCGTATACGGTCGGTTTTTATTGCTTCCCCTGTGAACGCCAGGACAGAATGGCATCCTACGACGCGTTTGACTCCGCTGTCGAAATTAATGGGCAAACGGTACTCACGATAGTTGAGGAGGCGATGGGGAAGTTCTCAGACGAGTACCGGGACCGCGCGCTGACGGCGCTCGCTTCGGAGGGAATCACCGAACCGGCGGCCGACGAGTGGTATCCCCAGCAGGCCTGGCTGAACGCGTTCGAAATAATTGCTGACGACCTGCAGCCGCACGTCCTCGACCGACTAGGCGAGCAGATCCCTCGTGTCGCCGACTGGCCCAACGACTTTGACACTGTCCCAGAGGCTCTCACGTCGATAGACGAGGCCTATCAGCGAAACCACCGTGGCGGCGACATCGGACACTACCGTTTTGAATCCGTTGGCGAGCGGACCGGCGAGGTGACGTGTGAGAATCCGTATCCGTGCCCGTTCGACCGCGGTCTCATCAGGGGCGTCGCCCAGCAGTACGCCCCGGTCGACGCGTTCGTCTTCCTCGAAGAAACGGGTGAAACGTGTCGTCGGAACGGAGAGGATGCGTGTACCTATACGGTCTACTGGTAGCGGTGACTACCGCTCGTAGGTCGCAAGTGCTTCGCGGAGTTCGGCGGCCGAGTACTCCGACACGAGCTGTACGATCTCCTCCAGATCTTCATACGTCTCGCGGAGATTGCGAACGCGCTCTTCCTCGCGAGTATCTGCCGCTACCTGCTCTTCCGCCCGGCGGATGGTTCTGAGCGTCGTCTGGACCTCCCGCTGGACGTATTGCTGGAACACGTCCTGTAGGATGAACCAGATTTCACGTTCAGCCTCGAACCGGACTCGTCTGCCGCCTCCCGTCGACGACCGGCGGTGGATGAGCCCGAGACGCGACAGCGTCCGTGTGACGTTACTGACCGTCGATTTCGCGTAGCCCGTCTGGTCGACGAGTTCCGGGATTGAGAGCGGATCTGATGCGAAGTACAGCACGCCGTAGATGCGCCCGGCACTTCGGCTGAGACCGTACACTTCGGCTGATTGCTCCATCGATTCGATGACGCGTTCCCGTGCCACCGAACTGTCAGCATCACTCATGCATCCGAGTCGCCTGCCCTGTTTGTCGCGTGTCCTGCCGTGTCATATCTCCGGCTATTGCTTTCGTAAGTATTAAATTGTTTGATTGGTTTGTTCGGATTGGGTCGAACAAACAAAAACGTCCGTCGCTACTCCAACAATCAATGGCAAGTGCTTTTCCCCACCACCCACCGGTTGACTATGCACCCCGTGAGCAGACGAGCGTCGTAGTCAACGGTACCGAACCGACTGACGTTCTTCAAATCCTCTCGTCCGAAGCCGCTCAGGAGATACTTGGGGCAGTCAGAGATGAGCCGCGGACCGCATCGGACATCGCCGACGCGGTCGACCGCTCGCTCCAGAGCGTCTCCTATCACCTCGACCGGCTCTGTGAAGCTGACCTCATCGAACCCGCCGAGACGTGGTACTCGGAGAAGGGGACAGAGATGACAGTGTACGCCCTCGCCACGGAACGGCTTGTCGTGCAGTTCGGTGATAGCGCTGACCGCTCCGTGTAGTGTCCAGCGGCTTCACGGACTGCCTGCACCCGAAGCTTGCAGTCAGACTTGGCTGGCGTTGTTTTCGCCGCAGAGACTGAGACAAACAGACCTATTGGAACGGTTCTCGTACGTCGAATATGGGCGAAGGGACGGGCACGGAACGACCGAAGGCGACAGTGCTACAGCGGGTATCGAGCGTATTGGACGCCGATGCTCACGACGTGACGGAACTCGACGGCGGAGAAGTCGGGTCGGTCTACCACGTCTCGTTTCACGACCGGCCTGACGTGGCGGTGAAAGTTGACGACTCGCCGCTTGGAATCGAAGCAGCAATGCTTCAGTATCTCACCCGTACCACATCCCTCCCCGTTCCGGAAGTCCTCCACGTCGAACCGAACCTGCTCGTACTATCGTTCATCCGTGGAGACGGCCGATTCAGTGAACGGGCCGAGCGCGACCTCGCGCGCCACGTCGCGTCTCTCCACGATATCTCAGCCGATGCGTTCGGCTTTCAGTTCGACACCCTTTCTGGGCCGTTCAGGCAGCCGAATCCGTGGACCGATTCGTGGGTCGATTTCTTCCGCGAGCAACGGGTACTCCCGTTTGCGAGGGCCGCGCGGAACGACGGCACCTTGCCAGCCGCCGAGTTCGACCGGGTGCAGCAACTGGCGGACACACTCGATGCTCGGCTCGTCGAGCCGGCCTCGCCGTCGCTGTTGCACGGCGACATCCATCCCGGCAACACTGTGGTGGCAGACGGAACTGTTCGGGCCGTCCTTGATCCGGCGATATATTTCGGCCACGCCGAAGTTGACCTGGCGTACGTCGACCGACTGGATTCGATCGGTGCTGCCTTCTACGACGAATATCGCCGCCACCGTGATATCTCCGCCGAGTACTTCGAAAAGCGACGCGACGTGTACGTCGCCTTCCACGCGCTGGAGAACGTCCGGTTTTTCGGCGACGACAGACTCCCGAGGCTCGACAGTGCGTTAGATCGCCTCGGTCTCTAAAAGCCACAGACAGCAGCACAGCCTACCGTTCCGATGGCCGCTTCAGTCAGTCAGCGAGATGTTCTGCCGGAGGTCGTCTTCGATTGCCTCCAGCGTCCGCCCCTTGGTTTCGGGGACGGTGCGGTAGACAAACACCAGTCCCGCGAGGCTGCAGAGGCCGAACAGCCAGAACGTCGCTGAGGTTCCGACGCTGTCAGTCAGGACAGGGAACGTCAGCGAGACGAGGAGATTCGCACCCCAGTTGGCGACTGTAACGACGCCCATCGCCGACCCGCGAACGGAAAGCGGGTATATCTCCGATATCAGGAGCCAGAAGACCGGGCCGAGGCCAATGGCAAAAAAGGACACGAACAGCATCAGACTGATTGTGGCGATGATGCCGAGGCCCCCGCTAAGACCGGGGAGGTAGAACACGGTACCGAGGACGGCGAGAGTTGCAACCATGCCACCGACACCGACAAGGAGCAGTCGACGCCGGCCGACACGGTCGACGAGCATGATCGCCACGACAGTCATCACGACGTTTATCGTCCCGATTCCAACTGTCGCGAGGATCGATGCCACGTTTCCGAGGCCGGTAGATTCGAGAATCGTCGGAGCGTAGTAAATGACGGCGTTGATACCGGTGATCTGCTGGAACACGGCGAGTCCGAGTCCGACAACCAGCGCGGGGCGGAGCCACGATGCCAGCAGATCCCGAACGCCGGTTTCGGCCTGTGTTTCGACGGTCTCTTGGATCTCGTCGAGTTCCTGCTCGACGCCGCCGGACCGCGTTCGGTTGAGCACGGCTCTGGCTTCGTCTTCCCGCCCGTGTTCGAAGAGCCAGCGCGGGCTCTCGGGCATCTTCAGAATCCCGATAGCAAGCACAACGGCGGGGACCATTCCGGCACCGAGCATCCAGCGCCACGCGCCCGCGTCGGCGAACGCGTAATTGACGAAATACGAGAGCAGGATACCGGTCGTCACCATGAGCTGATTGAGCGAGGTGAGTCCACCGCGAATATGCGGCGGTGCAATCTCTGAGATGTAGAGCGGCCCGACGATCGACGCGAAGCCGATAGCGACGCCGTCGATAAGCCGCCCGGCGACGAGGACGGGAACGGTCGGCGCGACGGCCATCGTGAACGAGCCGACGAAGAACACGATGGCTGCAATAAGGATGAGTCGGCGGCGACCGAGGCGGTCGGCTAACTGGCCACCCACGGCCGCACCGGCCGCGGCCCCGGCCATCGCACCACTGACGATGATCCCTTCGACGAGCGGCGACATGACGAACGAGTCCTGAATGAACAGGAACGCGCCCGAGATGATCCCGGTGTCGAACCCGAACAACAGTCCGTTCAGCGCGGCTAACGCGGAGACGACGTAGACGAACCGGTCGCCGTCACCGCGGAGGACGTTCCGTATGGTAGCTGTGGACATCTATGTAAAATTGAACTCGAATCTGTGTAAAAGTCTTTTCAAGTCTATTCGCACGACGGCGGGGCCGCGGGTGCGACCTGTCTTCATCACGATACTGATATTCAGCTACGCCCGACTGAGCATAGTTCCGCGATGACCGGAGAGTCCGATTACTCAGCTGGTCCCTCTGTGATAATCTCCGCGAGGTGCTCCCGGTCGAACAGGTGCGCCTCTGTAAATTCGTCAGGGAAGTAGGCCTTCGCGTACCGTTCAATCATGAATAGGTTGTGCAGCGGGCCGGTGTAGATCGGGCCGCCACGAAACACCCTGTCGTTCTGGACGGCCCGCAACTGGCTGCCCACTTCGTGGTCTTTCATGTACGCGAGAACCGAGTTCTCGAACTCCTCGCGGGTCTTCCCTTCTCGGTGATACCGCAGCAGGAGTGAGTCCGGGTCTATCTCTAACAGCGCCTCGTAATCAAGCGATTCCGAGCCGGAGTACCCCTCGACTCCGGTATCGGCAAAGGCGTCGGAAATCCCGAGCGTTTGGAAGTGTTCTTTATTTGCCCCGTTTCCGTTGATTCGATACGGCGTGAACTCCTCCGGTTCCTCGCCAGCGAACACCAGAGCGGCGTTTGGCCGATCTGCTGGTGCCGGGAGCCGAGCCTGCACCGTTTCGACCATCTCGTCATGTATCGAGCGGATTGCCTCGAAACGGGCCTGCTCCTGAACCATCTCAGCTACCTTCTCGAAAGCCTCGTACAGGCTGTAGTATCGGTAGTCGTGCCAGTCGTCGGTCCGCCGGAAGATGAGGTTCCCGAGAAACGGTGCGACGTTCTCGCGAATCTCCGTGAGGTCAGACTGATCCCACGCCCCGAGCCAGTCGATAAGCGCGTTCGGATCGATGAGGTGCAGGTCTGCGTCCATCTCGTAGAACGGTTCTTTCGAGACGCCGTCGTTCCAGAGCTGTGTGAGCCCGTCGAGGTCAATAGACACTCCATCTAACTCCTCGTAGTGTAGCGTCTTGTACCGCCCACGGTACCAGATTGACTGTACTGCGTCACCGTGACCGAGCGCGACCAGCATATCGATGTAGTCGGCGGTGAACGGGGCGATTGTCTCGGGTACAGTCTCGAATTCGACGGTGCCGACCGGCTCCATGGTAACGGTATACGATTCCGTCTCGGTTGTGGCGGGCGTCCCTCTGTGCTCGGTTGCAGTGGGTTCTGAGACAGCATCGCTGGCACACCCGGCGAGCAAACTGCCGCCCGCAATCAGCCCAGCACCCTTGATATAGTCTCTGCGTGTCGACCGTTCACGCGGCGTTTTGTCGGCGTCAGTCACAGTCCTTCACCCGTGATTATATCTGCGACCCGCTGGCGATCGAACAGCTGTTCCTCGGCGGGAATTTCGGGGTATGGCTCGCCGTCGACATAGCCCGGCCACTCACCGAACTGGTCGGGATACAGTTGTTTCGCAGTCATTTCCGTCTGGAACAGGTTCAGGATCGGACCCTGCCGACGGGCACCCTGAGCGTATATCCGCCCTTCTTGCACGGCAGTCATTTTTCTCAGTACCTCGTCGTCTGCCAGTTGTGACCGAATGTCGTCGAGATTGTGGTACTCCGTCATCGGCCCGAGGACAAGCAACACGTCCGGATCAGCATCAAGAAGCAATTCGGAATCGAGCGTGATATTCCGCCCGTCGTCGCCGTACCCGTTACCGACGGCATCGGCTAAGGCATCGGTCGCACCGAGCGGGCGGGTGTGGGCAGCATAGTAGCCCGGATGGTTCATCTTGTAGCCCCAGATTTTCTCGCCGGATGTGGAAAACAGGACCAGGGCCGCACTCGGCCGGTCATTCGCCGAGGGAAGGCCCGCGTTGATAGTTTGCATCATCGAATCGCGGACGGATCTGAACTCCCCATATCGCTCCCGTGCCCGAAAGACCGCCGCGAGCTTTCCGAAGATTTCCCAAAGTGTGTAGTATTCGTACGCATCGGCCCAGCCTGATGGCGGGTCCTGCTGCGTGCCGCTGAGTGTGTTCCCGAACCACGGGCCAACGTTCGAGCCGATCTCCTGGATGCTGTCGTTGTCCCACCCCTCGGCCGTCGCAACCTTCGCTGGGTCAGCTATGTGTACATCGCTGTCGAGTTCGTACAGTTTCTCCTTCGACGGTGGCCACGAAGAGTACAGACCCTCCCAATCGGTTGAGACGCCCTCCAGTCGATGGAGGAACTTCTGATACAGCGACTGGTGGTATTCGGGCGCGTGCATCGCGTTGATTGCATCACCTCGACCGAGTGCGACCAGCATGTCTACGTGGTGGCCCAGTATCGTGAACACGTTCTGGGGAACCGCATCAAACTCGACGGTCCCCATGGGTGACATTGTAACAGAATAACCGTCGTCGCCCGTCGTCGGGTCGGCTGTTGCGGACGACTGCCCTTCTGAGTCTGTCTGGGCCGGGGTTGATTCTGCGCCGGACTGATCTACACAGCCCGCTAGCAAACCGCCAGCTACCGCTGCGCCGCCGTACTTCATGTAGTCACGTCTCGTCGGGGATCTGTGAGCCGTCTCGTCTTTCGACATAAATATTAGGGCAGCCTAAAAATACATAACTGCTTCGGATTTTAGGGGGGCCTGAAAATCGGGGCACTGCCGTGGGTTTCACTCGATTATCTTGACGAGACATCCGATGGGGACGCCGTCAAGCATACGCTTGTATCCGAATCGACGATGAGGTGATAGTTGCTTCAGATTCGGGAGAGCGTGCGTGATCGGACTGTTCGCACTGGGGTCACATCTGTTTCTCGGCGTCGCAATTCTTCGCTGCAAACGGAGTCAAGCCCGACCTATCGACTGACAGCGCAAGCGCGGTCGAACCCCCGGCTGTATTGCTGCCAGCCACAACAGCGGTATCGGGGAACGTACAACAGTAAAGTGTCCTTGCTGTTGACACACTAGTATGGCCGACGAGGAAATCGACGACGTGGATAGAGCGATTCTGTACGCATTACAGGAGGACGCTCGAAATATGTCGTCCGGGGACATCGCAGAGCGAACCGATACGTCCGACAGCACCGTCCGCAAGCGCATCAACCATCTGGAGTCGAGGGAAGTCATCAAAGGCTACAGCGCTGATGTCGACTATCAGCAGGCTGGCTACCCGCTCCGGATGCTGCTTTACTGCACCGCGTCGATTCCCGACCGGGGCGATTTAATCCCGAAGATCCTCGATATTGACGGCGTTGTCTCGGTACAAGAACTGGTCACCGGCGAGGAGAACCTCCTCGTGACGGCTGTCGGCGAATCGGATAGCGATATCACCCCAGTTGCGCAGGCACTTCTCGATATGGGCCTGACAGTAGCCGACGAAGTTCTCGTCCGAAGCCACGAGACCACGCCCTTCGGTAAGTTCGATTCCGAGTCCGAGAGCTAACTGAGAACGGTGGTGCTTTTGCGGGGCCGTTGGCCGGACGACTGCGTCTCTATCGATGTGACTGCCTCGTCTTTTGTAAGGTCTTGTTTTCGAACGGCCACGACGAACAAACTAGTGATCTCGACACCTTCCATACTCAATTAGTCCTCAGCAGTTGATTCCGTGCGTCCGTGCGTACGGCCCTTTTTCGAAGAAACTTGTCGATTCAGGCCACGAGACGCCTGTTTCCTACCGTGATGGTGGTTTCGGCTGAGCACCAACGAGTAAACATAATGTTCTATAATACACCTTTTCAGGAACAAATTGGTAGTATAGAAGGATTTAATAACCAGTCCGTTCGCACTATGGGTGAAGACAGCCAGAATCGGTCAGTCACAGTCCGTGATTGCCGTGATTGGTAACGAACAACGATGTCAGGACACAACTCATCGAAAACGGTCGGATCACTCCCGGACACGACGGCAGACTCGCCGCTCGTGCCCGTCGCACTCACATGGCTCGTGTGGTCGATGTTTGCCGCGAGCATTGCTGTGCTTGCCGTCCGGGTCCGAACCGGGTTCGCATGGGAGATACCCGGTGCGGTCGCCATTGATGGGTTGACCGTTCTGATGTGGGTGGTCGTCACCTTCTTCAGCGGTATCGTTCACAGCTACTCGCGCCGCTATCTGGCGGGGAGTCGCGTCAAGACGCCCTTTTTCGCCACCGTGTTCGGCTTCACAGTGGTCGTGATGGGGCTGGTCGCGGCTGACCACCTCGCCCTGTTCGGAGCGCTGTGGCTTGCCATGGGGCTGTTGATGGCGAAGCTCATCGGTATCGCCAGCGGCTGGGCCCAGGCACAGGCGGCTGCCACGGTCGCGCGGAAGTACTTCGTCGCCAGCAGCGCGCTTCTCACCGTCGCGCTAACGGCACTGTGGTGGACGACCGGTGCCACATCAGTCTCTGGAATCACGGCGGCCGCCGACTCACTCGGTGGTCCGGTGTGGCTGGCCGCCGCGGGCGCACTCGTGCTCGCGGCGATGATTCAGTCCGCCCTGATTCCGTTCCACGGCTGGCTCCTCTCTTCGATGACCGCTCCGACGCCTGCTTCGGCACTGATGCATGCCGGGTTTGTCAACGCTGGCGGCATTCTATTGACTCGCTTCGCGCCGGTCATCACCGTTGACACCGCGCTCATGCTCGCAATCGTCGGTGTCGGCGGTGCCAGCGCCATCGGCGGGAAACTCCTGAAATCAGTTCAGACGGACATCAAGGGCAAGCTCGGCTGTTCGACGGTCGGCCAGATGGGCTTTATGATCATGCAGGCCGGCCTCGGCTTCTTCGGGGCTGCTATCACCCACCTCATCCTGCACGGGTTCTACAAGGCCTATCAGTTCCTCAGTGCCGGCGGACAGGTCGAACACACGAGCCCGAGCGAAGGAACGCCGCATACGCTCGGGACGACAGCGAGCATCGTTGGCGTCATCGGTACGCTGCTGACCGGACTCGCCGGCGGCGCGGTGTTTGCACTGTTAACAGGCAAAGGAATGACGGTCGACAGTGGGCTCTTGCTGACCTTCTTCGTGGTGTTCACGACGCTGCACGCGGCCCGCAACGCCGTCCAGCAGACCTCGCTTCCGACGGTGGCGCGCTACGGGGCCGTTCCGGTGGTTTTCTTCCCGGCCATCGTCGTCTACGCCGCAGTTTACACGGGCGTCTCGGGACTCATGCCTGTCAGCCCTGCAACGACGGAACTGACGCTACTACACGGCATCATTGCCGTCGTCTTCGTCGGCATTTACACCGCTATCGAGACCGGGGTCCACGAGCGCAGCCAGCGCCTCTACGTGGCGTTGCTGAACGCTGGCCAACCGGCAGCCGACACTGTGCTGACCACGACGGAGGACTACAATGAGTACTGAATCCACCATCCACGACAGTATCGACACCGCAGCAACCACCGTCGGCTCCCTCTGGCCCATCCACTCGTTCGTGACGGCAAACCCACTCGCGGGGTTCGAGGACCAGCCGTTCAGTGAGGCGGTCTCGCAAGCGTCCGAACTGCTGGGCGGCCGTGGCTACCCCAGCGCGGAGACGTTCCGTGCGGCGCTGGAGCGCGGCCAGATAGACCCGGAGATTCTCGACGCGGAACTCTCCGAAGCCGGCTACGAAAGCGACCCCGAGATACTGCTCGACCGGCTGGCAGAAGTGACCGATGCCGCGGACAGTGACTCCGACACTGCTCCGGACCGCGTCGACCAAGTGTTGACAAAATGGCTGTCGGCGTTCCTCGACGAGGGGAGCGCCCACTGGTCGATGCCGAACCGCGAAGCGGGGTTCTACACCGCCTTCCGTGGGATGGCCGAACACGACGGCGAGATTCCCGACGAGGGAATTATCACTGCCCTGCCGGAGACGCCGACCGAGACCATCGAAACGGTGCTCGCGTCGTACCCGGAGAGTCAGTGGGTGCACATCTTCGAGGAGCAACTGGCTGCCCTCCCGGGCTGGACGGGACTCATCAAGCAGCGTGCCGACGACGAGAGCGAGTGGCAGTCGGCGTGCCCGATTACGCTTGCGGGATACCTCGCGGCGCGTCTGGCGCTGCTGGATGCTGTCGGTGCTGATATCGCTCCCTCGAACGACAGCATCGACCCGGACCCGGCCGCCGAACTCGCCGGAGCGTTCCTGCGTGCCTGGGAGGCGACCTATCGCGGCGACCTCGTCGAAACCGTCGCCACGGAGAGCCAGTCACTCGCCGACAGCGACAGTTCGGGTCGTCCGGACGCCCAGCTTGTCTTCTGCATTGACACTCGCTCAGAACTCATCCGCCGTCATCTCGAGGCCGTGGGCGACTACGAAACCCACGGGTACGCTGGTTTCTTCGGTATTCCGATGGAGTACCAGGGCTACGACACTGACGTGTCGGTCGATGCCTGCCCGCCGATTCTTGACCCCCAGCACCACGTCACCGACGTTCCGACCGACAGCGAGACCCAGAAGAGCTACGACCGCTTATCCGGCATCCGTGAGACTGCCGACGAAATTGTCGAGACGCTGGAGGCCAACGCCGCCACGGCCTACGGTTTCGTCGAGACTGCCGGGAGCGGGTACGGCCTCGCACTCGCGGCTCGAACGCTTGTCCCCGGGCGCGTGCAGGACCTGTTTGACGCGGCTGGGCGCTCGGTGCCCGACGACCACGAGTTCTGCGACCCGCTCGTCCACCACCAGCACACCTACACCGGTGACTTGCCCGTCGGGCTGACCACCGATGAGAAAGTCGAGTACGCCGCCACCGCGTTCGACCTGATGGGCTGGGAGACGTTCAGTCGCCTCGTCGTCTTCACCGGCCACGCCAGTGAAACAACCAACAATCCATACGATTCGAGTCTGGACTGTGGTGCCTGCGCCGGCAACCCCGGCGGCCCGAACGCCCGCGTGCTGGCTGAAATCTGCAACGACGAGGAGGTCAGGGCCGCGCTCCGCGACCGCGGATTCGAGATCCCTGCCGATACCGTCTTCCTCGCTGGTGAACACAACACGACGACCGCTGAGGTGGACCTGTACGACAGCGATGTCCCCGAGAGCCACGCTGATGACCTCGCGCAGTTGCGTGCCGACCTCGCGACGACCCGCGAGAACGCGGCTGCCGAGCGTGCCGAATCGATGGGCGTCGACGGTGCGTCGGGAGTCAGCGAAACGGAACGCCGCGCCGCCGACTGGGCCGAGACCCGCCCCGAGTGGGGTCTGGCTGGCAATGCTGGCTTCGTTATCGGTCCCCGCGAACTGACGAGCGGTGTCGACCTCGACGGCCGCGCCTTCCTCCACTCTTATGACTGGTCGACTGACCCCGACGGTGAAGCGCTCGAAGCAATACTCACCGGTCCAATGGTCGTCACGCAGTGGATCAACACCCAGTACTACTTCTCGACGGTCGACAACGCTGTCTACGGCAGCGGGTCGAAAGTGACCCACAACCCCGTTGGCAACGTCGGTGTCTACCAGGGCAACGGCGGTGACCTGATGACCGGCCTGCCGCTACAGTCGCTCATGGCTGCTGACGACGATCCGTACCACCAGCCGCTCCGTCTCTCGACGGTCATCCACGCGCCGGTCGACCGCGTCACCGACGTGCTCGCTGACCACGCTGAGCTGGCAGACCTGCTGGACAACAACTGGCTCGCTCTCACAGTCGTCGACCCAACGCAGGCCCACCGTGCCTTCGAGTACGAGCATGACTTGGAGTGGTCGCCAGTGTCTGCCCTGCCCGAGGCCGATGTTGCGGAGTCGACCTCGCCCGCGGCCGCGGACGACTAACCCGGGTGCGAATAGGCGGCCTCCGGACGCCATAGGCCGTCGATGCTTCGAAAGCGCTACTCTCACGCTGCGTTCTCTGGTCCGGTCAGCGGCTCAAAAATCACACTCAATTTATATACAGACCGTCTATATGCTATTCGATTTGAAGTAAGTAGTAATATATCCGACTGAGATGACCGTATACAGCGGGGCCGTTCTGTGGAAACTGCAGTAATCCGACCGTCCTTCACAGCGGGGTGCCACAGCTTGGGCAGAGCGGGGGGCCGGAATCGGGGAGTGAGAGTCCGCAATGTGGGCACTCGCCATCATCTCCCGACGTACGGATTTCTGAGACAATGTCGGCTGTTTGCGTGCGAATCGTCTCTTTCGTGGCTACTTCGTCATATGCACTGTCAAGCTCTTCCCCACGGGACTGGGATAGAGCGAGCTGCGCTCGCTCTGCGACAAACTCGTGGTCGTCGGTGAGTGCGTCGAGCCGGTCGTGTGGGAACGACGCCAGATCAGCAGTGCCGGCGAGCAAACCTAGCGCTTCGGCTGCCCGCCCACGAACGTATCTGCTTTCGTCTTCGAGACCTGATATGAGTTCTTCACTGGCGTCTGTAAGCCGTTCGGGACACTCAGTACCGATGACGACGAGTGCCGTGCTCAGGTGATATCGAACCAGTTCGTCGTCCACGTGGAGATGCTCGGCGAGTGAATCGACCTGATACCGGAGTCTGTCGGGACTACCCAGGGCGATGTAGGACAGGGCCTTCGCCAATTTCTCTCGTACCTCTGGTTCGTCGAACTCCAGACCGATACGCAGGTCTGCTACGACCTCCGGCGAGACGACGGCGTCGGGATGGTCGACGGCGACGTAGCCCAGCGCCTCCGCACACCGTGCACGGACGTAGTAGAACTCCGATTCGTCCGCAAGTCGCTCGGCAAGCGTCGGGACGACGGGAACCACGCTGTCCGGCGCGCCCTCACTGACTGCGACGAACAACTTCGCTGTCGTGAGTCGTGTCGGCCGCTCACTGCCCTGTAAGAACTCAGTGAGCGACGGCAGGACGCCGCCGAACAGTTCGGGGTGGCCCTCGGCAGCCGCTTTGAGTGACTGCAAGCACGTCTGCTGGGTCGCTGGTTCGGCCCTCCAAAGACCCTCAAGCGCTGTTCGTGCGTCAGCTTCTTTCCCCTCTTCTAGTAATGTCGCAACCTTTGTCTCTGGAGGTACGCCGGGTGGGTTATCCATCGATCCGTTGTCGGTGTTTCTCACAGAACCCACAAAGTCCCTTGCCTCCCGGTCGTTGTTCGACACAAACACAACCGATCACTGTTGCAACTGCTATGACGAGATTGATAGACTGCCTAGTGACGGAAGTGGCAGATATACATCCATATATTCGAATTATTATCTAAGAGTGTCGAATTTGGATATAAAATCTGGAAGGAATGTAAATAATAGCAGTAAATGGAATCAGGATACCAGATATAATATAAAAACACTATCCAGTTCGGGAGGGAAGGTGAACGGTGATCGACCACGCCTGCTGGGCCGTCGTCTCTTTCAGACAAAAATTAAATGATGATGTAGGTTTTCGGTTCGCGTATAGATGGAAAGCAAACGCGCTTCGTTCGAGGGGTCGCTCGAAGCACTGGGCGTGTCAGTTTCCAGCACACCCGAGTCTGAACTTGAAGCCGCTGTCACGGAGGCAGTCACGGAGCCGGCAGTCGGGATCGGGCTTGACGAGACGGTCGGGGACGAGGCGTTTTCTCTCGCAGAGACGCCGGTAACAGTCGATCCGACGCCGGTCGGGCTTCGCGAGGCGACCACCGGCGTAACCGGTGCCGAACTCGGTGTCGGCGACTACGGCTCACTCGTCCTCACGATGACCGAACAGGCCAGTGAACTCGTGAGCCTGTTCGTTGAGCGCCATGTGGCTATTCTTCACGAGGAAGACATCCAGCCAGATATGGACGCAGCTGTGGCAGAACTGGACGAGCGGTTTACCGAAACGAACGGGAGCGCGATCATCGCAACAGGACCGAGCGCGACAGCCGATATGGGCGCGCTCGTCAAAGGCGCACATGGGCCTAAGGAGGTCCACGTCATCATCGTCGAGGAGGCGGCCTGACAATGGCGACTGCCGACGAAATCCGCGAACTGATGCGGACCGAAGGGGCAGCAATCGCGGAGAACACGCAGGGGTTCAACGCGGGGCGCTATGACTCTGTCGGGGACCTGGAGGACTACGAGGACCTCAAGCGAGCAGCCCGCAGTATCAAGGAGGACGCAATCGCGGAGCTACCGGAGCTTCTCGACCAGCTCACGGAGACCGTCGAAGCGAACGGCGGGACAGTGTACATCGCCGACGACGCTGCTGACGCGAACGAGTACATCCGCGAGGTAGCCGACGAGCGAGCGGCTGACCGGGTCGTCAAGAGCAAGTCGATGACCAGCGAGGAGATCGAGGTCAACGAAGCGCTCGAAGCGGATGGCGTGGACGTGGTCGAGACGGACCTCGGCGAGTGGGTGTTGCAGGTCGCCGACGAAGCCCCGTCACACATCGTCGCTCCCGCGATTCACAAGTCACGGGAGAGCATCGCTACGCTGTTCAACGAGCGGTTCGACCCCGACGAACCACTGGAGACGGCCGAGGAACTGACCCATTTCGCTCGCGAGAAACTCGGCGAGCAGATTACCGACGCGGAAGTCGGTATCACCGGTGCGAACTTCATCGCAGCCGACACCGGGACGATGGCGCTGGTCACCAGTGAAGGGAACGCTCGCAAGACGGTGGCTGCGACCGACACGCACGTCGCTGTCGCTGGCGTCGAGAAGGTGATTCCGACAGTTGCGGACCTCCACCCGTTCATCGAACTCATCGGTCGGTCGGGCACCGGTCAGGACATCACGTCGTACGTCTCCTTGCTGACCCCGCCAGTTGACACGCCGGTCGTCGATTTCACGGACGACGAAACGCCGCTGTCGGAATTCGACTCCGAACGCGACTTCCACCTCGTACTTATCGACAACGGCCGACTTGAGATGCGAGACGACGAACAGCTCCGGGAGACGCTGTACTGTATCCGGTGTTCCGCCTGTTCGAACTCCTGTGCAAACTTCCAGAGCGTTGGCGGCCACGCCTTCGGCGGGGAGACGTATTCGGGCGGTATTGCGACGGGCTGGGAAGCCGGCATCGAAGGGCTGGACGTGGCCGAGGAGTTCAACGACCTCTGTACCGGGTGTACGCGCTGCGTAAACGCCTGCCCGGTTGGCATCGACATTCCGTGGATCAACACCGTGGTCCGGGATCGGATCAACCGCGACAAGGACACCCCCGGTGAGTGGCTCGTCGACGGCCTCACCCCCGACGAGGAGGACGACGGTGCCCCCTTGCAGAAACGCTTCTTCGGAAACTTTGAGACCGTGGCGAAACTCGGCAGCGCCACCGCGCCGGTGTCGAACTGGCTGGCCGATACGACACTCGCCCGACAGACGATGTCACGAGTCCTGGGTATCGACCCGCGGCGGGACCTGCCAACGTTCGAACGGGAGACGCTCGTCGACTGGGCCGCTGCTCGTGACTCACAGGTCGATGATCCCGAGCGCCGGGCAGTGCTGTACCCGGACCTGTACACGAACCACGTCCAGGTCGAGCGCGGGAAAGCCGCGGTAAAGGTCCTCGAATCGCTTGGCGTCGATGTGGTGGTTCCACCGGCTCCGTCTAGCGGCCGCGCGCCGTTTTCTCAGGGGATGGTTGCGACGGCGACAGACCACGCCGAACGGGTCACAGAGGCTCTGGCCCCCCACATCCAAGACGGCCGCGACGTGGTCGTTATTGAGCCGAGTGACCATGCGATGTTCACACGGGAGTACGAACGCCTCATCGACGAGTCGGCGTTCGCTGACATCGCGGCGAACAGCTACGAGGTGTTCGAGTACGTGTTCGGCCTGCTCGACAACGGGGCGGCCGTCGATTCACTCTCTACCGTAGAGGGGGCCGAAATCGCGTACCACAGCCACTGCCAGCAGCGGACACTCGGGCTCGAAGCTCATACCGTCGCTGTGCTCGAGGAGTGTGGGTACGATGTCGTCACATCTGATGTGGAGTGTTGTGGCATGGCCGGGAGCTTCGGGTATAAGTCCGACTACTACGAACTGAGCATGGATGTCGGAGACAGACTCCGGACACAACTACGAGACGACGGCGTACAGGACCGGCCCGTTGTCGCCAGCGGAACCTCGTGTCTGGAGCAGATCGACGCTCTGCTTGAGCGGCAGCCGAGCCACCCTATTGAGCTCTTGGCGACGTAACCTTTTTTACGGTTTGCGTGCGCGAGCCAGCACAATCACCTAACGCGTGTACGCCCGTTATTTACCCCGTTTTTATAGCCTTCCGTGAGGCAGGCCCGTGTGTCGCTTGGCCTTCACGGTCTGAGATATCGTGTAAGTGTCGCCGCGATAAAACATAGCCCACCCCGCCTACGCTCTGCAATACACGTGTACAGGTCTGCTACCGGCAGCTACTCGCGGAGCGGCGGCGCGACGAGCTGTCCGGTATCAAACTCAATCGGTGACGGCTCTTCGATGACACGGAGGTCAGCACGGTCGCGTGCGGCCTCGACCAGCGCTGGCGAGGCGTAGAGCCGGTGAAGGTGCATCGTATCAGCTGCACGGAGGACACGAACGGTTTCGGTGTCGACGACGCCTATCGTCGACAGCGCAGCGACGATGCCGGCGCGGTCGGTTTCGACCACTGGCGGCAGCTTCACTCCACGAATAGTGCTTGCAGTGAGTGCGTTGATAAGCGACGTTTGCGCGTCGAGTTCTGCGACGACATCTTCGTGAACGACATCCGCGGAACCGACACCCATCGCGTTCCCGTGTGTCTTTTCGGTCAGCCCGCGTGTGAAGATGCGCTTGATGTCTGGCGTCTCCGGAGCCGGTTCGTTTATCGAAAACGGTCGGCGACCGATAACGTTCGTGTCCAGTCCCTGACCGCTGATTTCTTTCCCCTGGCGGTCGAATATCACGAGGTCGAGGTCCCCGAACGGGAGTGTCGGCATCAGTTCGTAGGCAGTCTCTAACAGCTCCGCCTCGCGGTCGAGGAACCCACTCGGCGGCACACCCTCTATCAGCGTCGTCTCGTCGTGCTGGTCCTCAACGATTGCGACGCCGCCGACAATGGGCAACTCGTCGAGTAACTGGCCGGTAATCTCTGGAATCATCCGCCGGAACGACCAGTCGACAGCCCACTTGTGAGCAATCTGTGCGCCGCGTTGCTTGCCCATCCCGATGACCAGCATCTTCGAGAGCCCGCTTTCGACGGGACCGTCGAAATCCGTGTGCGGCTTGACGCGGTTGATGGGGATGATTGCATCAGCCGCCACAGCGGTATCGTCGGCGACGACAGGCACATCCCGGTCTGGTGTCCGTCCGACCTCGACAACATCCATCGTCGACCGGATTTCACAGCCTATTGCCGACTCTGTCACGCCCAGCTCGTTCAGCATCGTTCGCTGGCCCTCGCCGGTCGCGCCACCGTGACTCCCCATGGCTGGGAAGACGAATGGCTTGTAGCCGGCATCAGACACTGCTTCAACGACGCCGGCGACGATAGTGGGAAGGTTCGCGATACCGCGACTACCGACGCCAAGCGCGACCTCGCCGCCTGCAGGTACCTCGGCAAAAGATAGTGACTCGACTGCCCGCGCTGCGTGTACTGCGACGTCGTCCGGCGCTATCGGGTCTGTCTCCCAGTTCTGTTCGATGACGCCGAGTTCGGGGAGCGGCGGGTCGCCACAGGCATCGACGATCGTCTCTTCCGGGACGGAGAGGGCGTCCGCCGCGACCTGTTGATCAGGTGCGTTCATGCACGGCATATCAGCCCGTCTGCTGATAAACGTGACCCACGGATCGAACGGTGGCTGCCACATCCTCCGTGATACAACGGTCCGGTAGTACCACCTAAGAGTAGCCACCGCGTACCTGTGCCGCCGTTACTCGGTTGCCTCTGGAACAACGAGCACAATCACGTCGTTGACGTTCGTCCCGGTCGGTCCGGTTTCAACTGTCGCCTCGAGTTCTGAGAGGTGCGAGCCGGCATCATTTGCGAGCAGCGCGTCGCGGGCTCGTTCGCGGTCCTCGATGATGCTCGTATCAGCGATAGCTCCGGCCACGTCTGAACTTCCGTCTTCGCCATCAGTGTCGACGGCAGCGATGACTGCGTCGCCGTCGTGGGCCAGTGCCCCCGAAAGGACGAATTCCTGATTGGGGCCGCCCTGTCCGCCATCTCCCCTGACCGTGACAGTCGTCTCACCACCGGCAAGGAGGACTGCTGGCGGTTCGACCGGTGTGCCAGTCGCTGTCGCTTCTTCGGCGATAGCGACGAGCGGCTTCGCTACCTCACAGGCCTCGCCGCGCAGCCGAGACGTGAGGACCAATGGTTCGTAGCTGGCCTCCCGTGCGACAGCAGCGGCGGCGTCAAGTGCAGTTGCGTTGTCCGCGATGAGATGGTTCGTAACACGGTCGAAGACCGAATCGTCGGGGAACGGTGTCTCCGGTCGTCGGCCATCTTGCCCGGCTTCAAGATGGTCGTGAACGGCTGGCGGCGGCGCGAGGCCGTATCGTTCGAACACATCGATCGCATCTCCATACGTGGTTTCGTCCGGGACTGACGGACCGCTACCGATGGTCGAGAGGTCGTTTCCGACGACATCGCTGACTAGTACCCCGGCAACAGTAGCGGGAGCCGCGCGCCGTGCTATCTGTCCACCCTTCAGGTCTGAGAGGTGCTTCCGGACCGCATTAATCTCCGTAATCGGAACGCCACCACTGAGGAGTCTATCGGTCGTTGTCTGGAGGTCGTTCAGTGTCAGGTCCCCGGCCGGAGCCGATAGCAGCGCGCTGGCTCCACCAGTCAGGACAAATAAGATGAGCGTGTCCGTGTCGGCTTCATCGACTGTCTCTAGTATCTCAGTCGTCGCCGCGACGTTCTTGTCCGACGGTAACGGGTGGTCTCCCATCGAACTCTGGACGGTTTGAGTGTCGACGGCCTGCTTGGAGAGGATGTGGCCGCCGCTGAGGCTGTCGCCGAGCATAGACTCAAGTGCCCGTGTCACGCCGCCGACGGCTTTCCCACCGCCGATAACGATAACATCGGTATACTCGGCAAGTTCGTAGGTCGTTCCGGCGATTGTCAGCGTCTCGCCGTCGCGGCTGACAGCCGATTTGGTGGCGGCCGTGGGTGCAGCCGCGTCCACAGCAGCTTCGAGACAGTCGAGTGCCACCTCGTGTGCAGCGCTGGCAGCCAGTGTGCTCCGGTTATGAATCATACGACTGATTCCGTCCGAATCGGTAAAAAATCCCCCGCAGAAACGGTGCTCAGTGGTGCTGCCAGAAGCCGCTTCTAGTCTGGAGGCAGTGCAGGCACTGTGCGTGACCCGTTAGATGGCTCCACAGCGTACCGCACTGCCGTGTCTGCCAGTACTGAGTGAAAATGTAGACAGGCAACAGCACGGCTGTTCTCGTTTTCGAATGAGTTGGTCAGGTCAGTGTTAGACGCTATTTTATATCAGTATGCCTTGGTTATATCATCGCTGTGTGTACAAGTGATGACTTCGTGACGCAAAAAGCCATTTCGCTACTATCGGGAGCAAAAAATGGCCTGAATGAGACTATTGCCCCGCATTTGCAATATCCGTTAGCAGCAACAGGAGGTGCCTATTCGCCTTCAGCGTTGAGCGTTGACTCAAGCCCTTCTCGGAGAGATACGGTCGGTTCATATCCGAGCAGTGTGCGTGCGTCACTGAGGTCCGCTTCGCTCTCTCTGATATCACCCACCCGCTCGGAGACGTGTTCAATTGCCACATCCGTTCCAACGACGTCCCGGACGGTTTCGGCGAGTTCGTTGATACTAATGCTTCGCCCAGTTCCGATGTTGAACGGCCTGCCGGTCGCATCTGTCGTGGCTGCGAGCAGGTTGGCCCGGACGACATCATCGACGTGAACGAAATCACGCGTCTGCTTTCCGTCACCTTCGACTGTGAGCGGGTTACCGGCCTGCGCCTGACGGATGAACGTGCCGATGACACCAGCGTATTCCCCGTCCAGTCCACGCGGCCCATAGACGTTAAAGTACCGTAGCGGGACTGTCGGCAGACCGTACTGCTCTGTATAAAACCGCGCATACTGCTCGCCGAGATGCTTCTCGATTCCGTACGGAGTGCGTGGATCAGCCGGTTCCGCTTCCGTAATTGGGACCGTATCGGGGGTACCGTATACGGCGGCACTGGAGGCGAGTACGACCCGCGCATCCTGTCGTCGAGCGCAGTCGAACACGGAGACAGTTGCCGACCCATTAAGTTCGTGACAGGCGACCGGCTGCTCAACCGACTGTGGAACACTAACCATTGCGGCCTCATGAAAAACTACGTCAACGTCATTCATCGCCTCGTCAAGCGTTCCCTTTTTTCGTATATCACCCTCAACGACGGTTACATCGGCTGGGAGATTGGCACGCCGTCCCGTTGAAAAGTCATCGAGGACCCGCACATCGTTCTCCTCCGCTAGCGCTGACGTAAGATGGCTCCCAATGAATCCACCCCCTCCGGTAACTAACACCCGACAATTGCGGATCTCATTCGTCGACATGCTACCCGAACGGGGGGTTTTCATGGGTTAAGTTATTCGTAGACATACGCCTCGGTTCATAAGCGACTAATCTTTGGATCACAGGGCATGTGCCGAGCGAACGCCCGGTGAGACCATAGCGGCCACGTATCGTGTCCTCACGTCAGTCCGTACTTTGTTACCAGCTTTTTGCGAATAATACAGGATTGGCGCAATCTCGGAAAGCTGGGAATAACAATATGATAACTCGTTCACAGCAGAGCATAACGGAATCCACTATTCGCCACAATGACACCACTAAACGTACCGGAGCGTGTGGACGATCACACCGGACGACCGCAATTGAGTGCGGTTCCGGAGTGGAACTGAGATGTCGGATAGAATACAGCAATCGCCCGCTAGTGACAGCACACGCGAGGTTTCAAAGAACTTGCCCGCCGTTGGGTTAGTCGCAACCGAGTCGAACGCAGAGTGGATTGCGGCTGAGATTCTTCGTATACACTCACGGGCACACCAGGCAATTGTCACGGCTGCAGTTGATGCTGATCTTCAGGCACTCACTTTTGCCCGATGGCTCGATGCAGAAGTGGTTCTCCCCTCTGGAAACTGGGCTGAGGCCGATTCCCCCCGCGAGCGCCTGCAGCTGTTCGCCAAGGAAGCTGGGTATCCAGGCCTTCTCTACCATGGTGAGGAGGATGGGTCAGTTAATCTCCCGGCAAGCCGGGACGCCCTGAAAGAGACCGAGAAATTCACCGTCGACGCCCAACTTGAACCCGTCACCGAGGCGGATCCGACTGTCATGGTCGGAATTCCGGCATACAACGAGGCGGCAACGATTGGTACGGTGGTGGAGTCTGCCAAGAACTATGCAGACAGCGTTCTGGTGGTCGACGACGGGAGTACTGACGACACTGTCGAAGTCGCATCGGCGGCGGGCGCGACAGTGTACGAGCACGACCGTAACGTCGGGTATGGTGGTGCCCTCAACAGTATTTTTGACCAGGCTGACCGGGGTGATGCCGACTACCTGGTCATCCTTGATGCTGATGGGCAACACGATCCCAGTGATATCCCGGACTTGATCGAACAGCAACAGGAGTCGGGAGCCGAAGTCGTTATTGGAAATCGGTTCGATGAGGACGCAGACACCGAGATGCCGTTGTATCGGCGGTTTGGTCTGTTTGCGGTGAATCTCATGACTAATCTCAGCCTCGGAATCCTCAGACCGACCAAGCAGATCAGCGACACACAGAGCGGGTTCCGTGCGTATAGTACAGAGGCGATAAGCTCACTCGCTGAAGACAACTCAATCGGCGACCACATGGATGCAAGCACCAATATTCTCTATCACGCACACTCGAACGGCTACCAAGTCGTAGAGGTCCCAACGACGATAGATTACGACGTGGAGGCTTCTAACAACCTTGGCCCAGTTGAGCATGGACTCACCCTCGTTGGTAACATTATTCGGACAGTTGAGCGAGAGCACCCTATCATGTTGCTTGGTGTGCCCGGAGTATCCTGCGTTCTGGTCGGATTTGCGTTCACCTACTTCACGATGTTCAATTATCTTCAGTCCGGGAGCTTTCCGCTTGGATATGCTCTGGCTAGCACCACTTTCACAATCATTGGGATCCTCGCATCTTTCACCGGAATTATTCTTCACTCCTTGGAATTATACCGGAAATAGCCGGCGGCTCAGTAGTTGATTGGCCATATTAGGTGGTCCAGACACACTTATCAGGTCTGGGTTTACTATGGTGTTATCTCTATTACCAGAAACAACTTCTGCATAACAAAGGCTAATCTATATGATTCGTAAGTCAATGCGAAGCGAATCAACATCAGACTATCTAGCACGGCGACAGCGTGGCGAGTCAATAACGAAACGACCGAGGGCACAGAGAGCATGAGTATCTGCGTCCATGGGCTCGGCTATATCGGGCTCGCGACTGCATCGCTGTTCGCCAACGCAGGTACTGATGTCACTGGTTTCGATGTTGACGAAGGTGTAATCGATCGCCTCAACGAGGGAAACCCGAACGTCAGCGAGCCTGAACTTGAATCGTACATTCAGGATGCACTGGAGTCCAATCTAACGCCGAGCCGCCGTCCCCAACCCGCTGATGTACATATTATCTGTGTTCCAACCCCGTACGACGAACTGAACGACGGGGCGGACCTGACATACGTGAAAGATGCCGGACGGAACGTGGCAGACGTTCTCAGATCGGGCGACACCGTGGTGCTGGAATCAACAGTACCGCCGGGCACAACGACCGGAATCTTGGCACCGATCCTGTCACAAGACGACTTCGATATCGGTGAGGATGTACACCTGGGGTACACGCCTGAGACGGTGATGCCAGGGAATACGCTCACAGAACTCCGAACCAACGATCGAATCGTTGGTGGTGTTGATGAGGCCTCAGTCAGTGCCATCAAATCGCTTTATCAACCACTCACCTCAGGAGAGATACATGTCGCCGCAGACCCAACGACCGCCGAGTTCGTGAAGCTAGCACAAAACGCCGAACGAAACGTCAGTATCGCATATGCCAACACGCTTGCGCTCCTCGCAGAGAACTACGGCATCGATGTTCGGTCTGCAATTTCGCTCGCGAACAACCATCCACGGGTTGATATTTTGAGCCCTGGTCCGGGCGTGGGTGGGCACTGCCTTCCTGTCGACCCACATTTCCTGAGCGATGGGTCTGGTGCTACAGAGCTAATCGATATCGCGAGCCGAGTCAACAGCAGGATGCCCGAACACGTCGTCAGAATACTCGAAGATGCCATCGGCTCACTCGAAGACAAGACTGTGGCCGTCCTTGGAATCACGTACAAGGGCAACGTCAGCGACACTCGCAATTCTCCGGGATTGGAAATAGCCAAACTGCTCGGGACTGTCACAGTGGATACACGCCCGGCCATGGATGGGGGTTGGGACGAGGGATCAGTCACGATTCACGACCCGCGGGCAACGGACTCCAGATTACAGCTAGTGCCACTCGATGTAGCAGTTGACGGCGCTGACGCGGTGATATTCGGGGCTGCACACGATGAGTTTGCAGCGCTCGACCCAGAGGACATCAGGTCGAAGATGGCAGGCCGGACTGTGGTTGATCCAGTTGATGTCATCGACACGGCGCAATGGACTGAGCACGGATTCGATGTCCGGACACTCTGAGTTAGTGCTCCGAATAGCCGTCTGTCAGAAACAATTCTCCCACTGGCAATCAACAACGGCGTAGGAGGCCTATAACAAATCTTATCGGCTACTCACGGAATCGCTATGAAACTGAGTGGGTGGACTCCCACCGGACGTTCAATTACCGGAATCGTGAGCAACAATGACTGACAACACCGTTGGGTTTGTGCTTGGAACGCGCCCAGAGATTATCAAGTTAGCCCCGGTAATCAAAGAGTGTCACCGGCGTGGCGTCGGTACACACATCGTCCACACTGGACAGCATTACTCAGACTCGCTTGATACTGTCTTTTTCCGACAGCTCGGGTTATCACCGCCAGATGTGAACCTCGAAGTCGGATCTGACGATCACGGGGCGCAGACTGGTGCGATGCTCACTGGTATCGAAGAAGAACTTCAAGCCACTGAGCCCACAGTGGTGTTTGTCCAGGGAGACACGAACTCCACCCTTGCGGGCGCACTCGCGGGGAGCAAGATGGATGTCGACGTGGCTCACGTCGAAGCAGGACTTCGAAGTTTCGATGACGAAATGCCCGAAGAGACGAACCGCGTCATCATTGATCACATCGCTGACCATTTGTTCCCACCAACCGCCGAAACAGCAACGTTACTCCGAGATGAGGGGATTCCCGAGGACCGTATCACAGTCACTGGAAATACGATTGTCGACGCAGTCGAGACCTTTGACGATGATGCTGCAACCAGCAGTCAGATTCTGAGTGAGCTCGGCGTTTCAGAAGGGCAGTTCGACCTCTTGACCGCTCACCGAGCGGAAACAGTCGATGACCGGGAAGCGTTCGAGCGGATTCTCAGCGGCGTCGCACGAGCAAGCGCTCAAGCGAAACGAGAAGTCATCTACCCGATTCATCCCCGAGCGAAGGACCGCCTCGAAGAGTTCGGTATTGCAGTTCCCGACCAAATTCGTCTTATCGAGCCACTGGATTTCTTTGATTTCCTCAGATTAGAGAGCACAGCGGACCTGGTGTTCACCGACTCAGGTGGTGTGCAGGAGGAGTGCAGCATCCTCGGGACACCGTGTGTGACGCTTAGGTATGGAACTGAACGCCCTGAGACAGCATTTGTTGGTGCGAACTGTGTTGCCGGCCGGAAACCGAGTAGCATCACCGCGGCAGCGACACAAATGCGCGGAAAGGCCGGGGACTGGAACACGCCTTTCGGAGATGGGACAGCCGCCGTTCAGATTCTCGATGCAGTCCCGGAACTCCCCGCAAGAGAAACAGTCACGGCCCCCGAGTGACCAGAGCCGGCAAGCACTGTCTCTCGATAGTGAGTCTATTCTTAAGCCCGAATTGACCGGTCCCCGATGATTCGCTTGGCTGGGGATAGACGGATCCCGACTCAATTGCGTACAACTGGACGCCCACGCTCTGGACAGTTGCTTTCCAAGTGGCAGTTCATCAACTGACAACAGTCTCCTTGCCATCCAGTGAGCAAATTGGGAGGCCAGATTACGGACGATAATCTTTGATCTGACGGTCTACACTGGTAGTAACTGTCTAATTTTATTACTTCACTCTCATCAAGCCATAATGGCTACTGATGCAGATGCGAACATCGAGACGGAGGCGTTCCCGATCGACCTTCTGCTGATCGGACTCCTTGGCCTCTGGCATCTCGCCACTGTCCAAGGGTATATCGGACAGTCTCCCGCAAGAGTTGTTTTGGGGTTGGTGGCGGTGCTTATCGCGCCGGGATACGCTTTGACCGCGCTTCTATTCCCGCGCGGTTCCGCCGAGTCAGATGGATCGTTTGATAACTGGGGGGGACGAATCTCTACAGGCGAACGATGTGTCCTTGCAGTTGGAACCAGTGTCTGTATTGTCCCGCTATTGGGGCTAGGAGTAGTCTTGATTTCCCCGGGTGAGACTACCGGACCGTACCAACTCTCTATCGGCGTAACGACTGTCGTTCTCACGATTGCTGCAGCGATTCGACGGCTGCGAGTGCCAGCTGACGAGTCTTTCAGTCCCTTACGTTGGATGACAACCGTCCGGAGCAAGGCGTCTCGACCACCGGTTAGAAGTGTTCCGATGCTACGGACGTTGCTTGTATTAGGGCTTCTTCTCTCCGGTACCGGGATCGGTTACGCGGCCATATCGACTGACCGGGGTGAACAGTTTACGGAGTTTGCGCTGGTAACTGAATCCGACAACGGAGAGCCCATTGCGTCTGAGTATCCGTCAGAGATGGCACTCGGCAGTTCCCGGACTGTTCAGGTCACCATCGGCAATCATGAGGGACAAGAGCTAAATTATACAGTGGTAGTCATCGCTCAGAGAATCAAGAACGGCAGTGTCCTAGCTACCGCGCAGATAGGTCGGTTCAGGAGCCGCGTTGCGGCTGGTGAAACTCTTAATCGATCGCACGAAATGTCTCCCACGCTGGTTGGAGAGGATATCCGGGTTTCATACCTTCTCTATCGGAACGAAGCCCCGGTTGGATCGAACCCTCGCCCCGAGAACGCGTACCGACGTACGCATATCTGGGTTAGCGTTACCAGTACCTGACGGCAGCGGTTCACACTTTGTAATGACGTATCAACCGTGCACACCTTTATGACGCCTTCATTTGATGATCCTGATCTGCCTTGGGGCTATCACAATGAATCTCTCAAATTGTGAAAATTTTATATGAAGCTAACAAGCCTGACGAGTTAGAGCTGACGTCCCCAGTTTCCTGTTTGGTAGAGGTCAGGATTGACCGCAGCGCAGTACAGGTACCACTACGAGCAGGCTTCGTACGTGTAATGCCCGCTAGCAGGGGCAGACTACATATTGGACTGTACAATGAGTCTCGTAAGATTTTCTTACCGTCTGTTCCTTCTAACCCGCTCTATCGTTCTGTCCATCTCATCTGCTCACCTGAACAGGCGGGGTCATGTTGTGGAATTCAATTTCGGAACCCAGTGACTAACAAAGACTATCTGACGGGATCAGTACGACAATGTACGAGTCGACGCTTTCAGATGGGGCCGGTTCTGCTGTCTCGACAGTACCCAAGCAAAACAATGTAACCACGATGGACGGTGACCGACCACTGCTGGCATTTTTCATTCCAGATCTCTCCGTTGGCGGTGCAGAGCAGGTCGCAATCACAATCGCGAACGGACTGGTCACCCGAGGATACGACATTGATCTTCTCTTGTCACGGGCGAGCGGTGAGCTTCGGTCGGAATTATCCGAACAGGTGTCTATCGTCGAACTGCCACCATCGAAGACGCCTGTGGTCGGGGTGGCCGCGCACCTACCGTTTCTGGCCACATATTTAAATAAACGAAAGCCAGCAGCGTTGTTTCCCCATCTTGAACACCCCAGCATTGTCTCACTCGCCATCAATCGGTTCCTCAGCGCCGATACTGCAGTGATTCCGACGCAACACTCCGTGTTCGGACACGACGTTGAGGCGACACCGAAAGACCAGATCGTCAGACGGATCGTTCCCAGACTTTACCCCGCATCAGATCAGATAATCAGTGTTTCCGAAGGCGTCGCGGATAGCCTCGTCGATAGAACACCAGTCGACCGATCAGACATTTCTGTCCTACACAACCCTGTGGATGTCGAACAGATTCGTGGTCGGGCCAGACAACCAGTCGAGCACGAGTGGGTAGAAAACGATGAGCGAGATGTCGTCCTATTCGTTGGGCGACACGCACGGCAAAAGAATCTCGATGGATGGGTCCATGCGTTCGAGAAAGTAGTCAACAGGAACCCCAATGCGCGTGCAGTCATTGCGGGTAAAGGACCGTGCAGAGCGCAAGTTCAGACGACAGTTGAGCAGTTGGGGTTATCAGATGTGGTGTCTCTTCCCGGATTCGTCGATAACCCGTATCGGTACATGACAAAGTCAGATGTGTTTCTCCTCTCGTCCCAGTATGAGGGATTACCGACGGTATTGATCGAGTGTTTGGCGGTTGGGTGCCCGGTCGTGTCGACAGACTGTCCAAGCGGCCCCAGAGAGATCCTCTCTGATGGGGAGCATGGTACACTTGTCCCAATAGACGACACGGATGGATTGGCCAACGCAGTCTGTGACACGCTTGCTGACCCGCCTGATTCTGACCGGTTGCGGTCCCGCGCTGATGACTTCTCGCCGAAACCCGTGTTTGATGAGTACGAACGTTTCCTCGAAAAGCACGTCTTCACAGCTTAACAGCACTACCTGCCAGGCATTAGCCTAAGATTTCAGCTGCGGGGAGTTGGCCGTCATTGATGATTGTTTCGTGCAGGTTCGCAAGTCGTTGCCCGTGTGCCTCCCACGTCCAGCCCTTCGATACTAACCGTTCCTTTCCGTTTGTTCCCATTCGTTCTCGTTCTTTTGAATTACCGATGAGACTGTTCAGAGCGGTAGCAAGCGCATCGGAGTCTTTTTTTGGGATCAAGAGACCCGTCTCCTCGTCTACAACTTGTTCTGGGATACCGGACACAGCAGAGGCGACAACCGCTGTTTCGCTGGCCATCGACTCGTATATAGTGTTCGGCCGGCCTTCTGCGTGGCTCGGGAGCATGAAAATGTCTGCAGCAGCGAACCATCGACGAAGGCCCAGTGGCGGAACTTCCCAGAGAACTCGATAGTTCTCGTGATGGCTAGCTTTGAGTTCGGCGAGGAGTTCTGTGCGGAGATCACCGTAATGACCGACGAACACAAAGGCTACGTCGTCGTTACGAATGTTATCCAGAGCCTCACAAATTTCGAGGATCCCTTTCCGTTCCGTATACCCGCCACAGAACATGACAAGCGTAGTATCTTGGTCGATTCCTAGTTCCTGTCGAATCGTTGCCTCGTTATCCGTTGGATACCGTGACGGATCCGCACCGTTGGGGAGTACAGTGGCTTTCGGGGTTTCGGTAATATTGTTGGCAATTCGTGCGAGTGATTCACTCACGCAAAAGATCCCATCCGCGTAATCGAGAGTCTCTCTGATCTTCCGTCGGCTTATCTGTGAGAGATTGTAGAAGTTATTCAAAATTTTTCCACGTCCCATGACTGTCAACGGGATATCGTTGCTCCTGCAGTACGGAACCAGCCCGTAACCATCGTAATGGATGTGACCAGCGTGACAGATATCTGGCGTCTCAAAGTTCGATGAGACATATTTCGGAAGCATTTCCGAAAACGACTTCGACGATAATGTGTATTTGAATAGTTTTTGTGGCAGCAAATAAAGGAACCTTGGATAGTGGACCTCATGAGAGCTGTACTCATGTCGACTCGGGATATCACTGAACTCGGAATAGGGGCCGATCGGGGGCGCTCTCGGACGAGGGGTAACAACATCTAGACTAGCGTCTCTCGCACTGAGCGCTTTGATAGAGCGGAAGTTGAACAGCCCCATGTAGGGATTAAAGGGGTCTGGGTGGTTCATCGCACTTACGACCGCATCGTACATGAATGCTGACTAGAAATGCGCCTCATTAAGTATGCATCGGGTACTGGTGTTCTCTTTGACGCATGGTTTAGAAGACAGACAATAACAAATAAAATTATAGCTATCTTGGATGTGCTGTTCACTTTGGGATGCTACGCTCCTGGGGGAAACTATCGCGCTAAAGTCATCCTTGAACTGGCAATTATAGATGAGTTTGACGCGTAGGGGCCTAACTGTTACTTTATTCAGAATACATATGTTGAGCCACCAATTTCTGCGGATGGTCGGTCGAAAACAGGATCTTCTCGGGTTATATGCACCCCAATATATGCTATGGAACCCTACAGATTCTACGTCAACCCGATATGTGGCTGTCGAGGTGCAGGTCTTCAATCCAGAGCTCAGAGGAACCCTTCCATCCACAAGTAGTGCTAACATTCCACGTTTTGTTATTATACTTTTGATATATAAGCGCAGTGACGGTCAAAGCTACGCGATGTATTCGGTCTAACATTTGAACTGATTCTTCGCTATGAAAGAACAGGCATCACACGTCTAAAGAGGACATACACAAGCAGTATCCAGCCGAGCCATTTAGCCCATCGAAGACCGTGGGTCCACCTCATATCTGCCTTCGGCGAAACTAGGAGTACGCTCAGGACTAGAAACCACAGGAAGGCGATGACATAGTAGACACTGAATGCCGTAAACCCGACCCACCACATCGCCAGCGAAAGCGATACCAGCACGCTGATATAAATCAGCAGAAACCGGCGGAGTCGAGGCTCTGTGTCCGATTTCGGTGATGCGAGAGTCAATCGTCTGATACCTGTGTCTGGTCCATTCATGATTGAGATGTCTGATAGTTACGGTGAATCCCTGTTCGGTGACTGGCAGTGAGTTTCAGTGCAGGCATACTAGATCACCTCCATACCACTGAGTGTGACGCAGTGTTGATTCCGACAGTCGATGGCGACGGTACTGATGGCTCGAACGGTGCTTGCCCCTTCGCATCCGTTTCGACCGTGAGGTCAGCTGTGTTGCCGAGCCCTCCCTGATTATTGTTCCGTGCCAAGGTCTGGATAGTGCCATTTGATGAGCTCAGATCGAACACCATGCCATTGCACTCATGGACTGAGAGCCGGTCGATATCGATATCCGAGAACCATCCAGAATCCCGGTCTCTGATAACTTCATCGTCTTCTCGTATGTTCGTTTTAATGATTGCTATCATATCTCCCTCGATAGTCATTTGGTCAATCCGACACTGGAGCGCGTAGTCTGTCATATTTGTCGTAACAACGTCATTAAGACGTACTGTCGGTGGGGTGTCCGCTCGGGAAGCTATACGCTGAATGAACTGTCGCCCATCAAACTCGTGTCCGGGGATGTCATCAAGCTTCGCTTCGAGCGAGGGAGTGTTCGCGCGGTGGAAGACACGACGGACATCCAACAGGGATGCGGCACTCAATTTACAAAAATTCGCACCAGTACCAGTCACATAGCAGTTTCTGACAGATATCTCGCCGGCGTTAAATCGGACATCGATGGCGCTTCCAGAACAATCGATGAATCGAGAGTTCGTCACTCTGAGGGGATTGCCTTTGCTCGCGTGGGTGGTGATGTGGTGGCCGACGTGTCCGCCATCCGAATAATTGTGGTCGGCGATGGCATTGTCTTCGAATGTACACCGGTTGACGGTCCGTAGCACATCCCGTCCAAGGATAGCCTCTTGATACCAGCCGCGGATATGAGCGTTCGATAGGTGGAGATCACCGTCGCCACCGACTTTGATACATCTTGATCCGCCACCAGCACCGCGGAGGTTCGGGAGGTTCTCATAGTTTCCATTGAGCCGGACATCCCTAACAACGACCGTACCGTGGTCCACATCGTCCATATAGCGGAAGCCGGTCTGTACCGGGTGTGAATCGGCCTGAAGTCGTTCTGTAATAGCGAGTTCCGAGGCCTGTGGGCCGGCTCCATAGATTGAGATGCCGGGTGGCATATCCCCGTCGACACCGATCCGATTAAATGGTTCGTACTGCGCTGCTCTACGGCCAATGTAGTACGTTCCCTCTGGGACGTAAATAGACCCGTGAGCACCAGCCGCTTGAGCAGCAGTTTGGAGGGCCTTCAGATTCCTCTCTGCGGCCTCAATACTCGGATCGCCCGGGTTCGGTTTCGCACCGTGCGCCCTGATGTTCTCCCCGCTCGTCTCTGGCTTATGTTCCTGATCTGGTTTTGCCTCCGGCGTGCCTTTGACACTAGCCAGTGGCTCCTCACTGGGCCCGGTAAACCGACCCCGAAACACTTGATGGGCAACACCACCGGTGACCGCGGCTGATCCGAGGAGGGCAAGGAGCTTCCGTCGGCCTATCTGCGACGCCAACCCTGAGTCATCAGTCATTGTTTTTGTACGTGTAAATCAAGTCATGTATCGTCGGAGGGCAGATCACTTGATGCGATCCCAGTAAGCATACCCACATATGCTGTGATTGATAGCATTGTTATTCCCTTCTTAACCTATTCTGGTATCTATTGACGGGAGTAACATAATCCATCAGACGGCACACCTCTAGTTACCCCGTCGACTCCGGTATTGATATGTTTTTCAGGCGTGTATCTGACTACTGGTCGGGACGTTGTCCAGACTTCGAGGGGAGTTTCTTCAGGAAGAGAGGGCGACCGGGTGGTACCAGCGAGATGTCCAGCCGATGACTTGCGGTTTGGGAGCACGAGTAGGTGCCGAATAGTGAACACTGTCGGTCCCGACCCCCAATACCGAAGCCACATGAATGAGTCCGTGGACACGGAAGGAGGGACAACGCCGCTCGTGAGCGCAATCATTCCGACGTACGGCCGGAACGAACGGTTATCGAGCGCCATCCAGAGTGTTCTAGAGCAGACGTACGACAACATTGAGTTGCTCGTCGTCGATGACGCATCTCCGACTCCTGTCAGAGAAACGCTGGACTCATTCGATCCGACGGTGGGCAACTCGTTTCGGATCCTCCGTCACGACAAGAACCGAGGAGCGAACGCTGCCAGGAATACGGGTATTAGAGCCGCCGACGGCCGGTACGTCGCATTTCTGGACGATGACGACCAGTGGGACGAGACGAAGATTACAAAGCAGGTGCAAGCATTTCAGGAGTCTGGCTCGGAGACCGGTGTTGTGTACACCGGCGTTCGGAAGGACGGGCCAGAGGGCACGACAGTGTCGACACCAGTCGCATCGGGCGACGTAATGACGGACCTCCTGACCGGCACGAACTTCGGTCAGTTCTCGTCGGTTATGGTCGATACGACGGTCATAGAAACTGCAGGATTACCCGACGAGAGATTGCCTGCCTGGCAAGACCGCGAGTGGTTCTTCCGCCTAGCACAGCACGCCCACTTCCAGCCAGTTCGGGAGACGCTGACGTACCGTCAGACCGGACTCCCCGACAGCATTACGAAAAAGTTTGAAGAGAAGCGAGACGTGGCCTATCCACTGCTCATCTCGAAACATGACTGGGTTGCGGCGGAGTACGGACTCTACTATGAGCGGATGTTCGTAGCCACAATGCGTCGCTCGCTGGCACGGTCTGCGGTTAGAGCCGACCGTTACAGGGAGGCCAGGAAGTACTTTTTCTTATCCGCGCTCGCGAATCCGTTGTACTGGTCAGTGTATCCGCATTTGGTTGCGTCGCTCGGTGGGAGATGGTCTTATGAATCGATTGCCTCTCTCCGACAGAAGGTAACTAACGGTCCCGCTTCCGGCACCTAAACTCTCCTGGCTTCCAGCATGACAGCGACGACGTACCATCGGGAAACCGGACACTGTGGCATCGGCTCAACTGAACCGCTGTTGTCGTTTTCATTCCCACCGTGGAGTGATAGTGAGATAGACCATGTCACAGTCAGTCAAGTAGGCACACCGGACAGGAGCGGAACCGTCACGGACGGACCGCAGATTCTTCCGGCGGCCCTGTGGAGACAGCTAAATGATCGCATAACAATGTATACAATTCGGAAAGGGGAAGATATGCAAGCACGATCAAGTGAAGGATCATCTGATGCTCTTGATCAACATTACTCTCGCTCGACGATGTGGTTCTTCCAGCGAAATCTCAGGAGGCGACACCGATGAGCCGAACCCGGCATCTTGAACTACTTACGCTCCTCGGGACAGGGCTACTCATGGTTGCGGTCGCAGTCGTTTCTACGGTGCCATCGGCAACCAAGTATGAAATATCCATCTACGGGGCTCTCCCGTCGTATTTTTGGGTCTCGATCGTCGGTGCGCTGTTCGTGGGCGGCCTTGTTATACTCTTGAGCGCGGCTGAGCGCGCGGATACGACGTGGCGACCGGCACTCGCGCTCATGATTCTCTCTAATTTAGTCCTCTTTCTCATGCCGTTCCTGCGTGGGTATCAGATGTATGGGCGTGAAGACCCTATGTCACATCTCGGGTATATCCGCGATTTTGTTGTCACCGGCGAGATCGGCGCCAACATCTACCCGCCAGCCCACGTTCTGGCTGTCACTGTTTCCGATGCGACGGGTCTTGGCTGGATGACGGTCGTGATGGTGCTGTCTCCCATGTTTTCTCTGCTATATTACGGAGCGATGTTCTATCTGTTGCGGACCGTGTTCGACTCCCGACAAGAGATGCTCTTTGGACTCCCGTTCGTCATGCTCCCTGTGCTTCGATTCGCACATCTCGGGTTCCGCCCCTTTGCACTGAGTGTTATGCTGATACCGTTCTCGCTGTACCTTCTTTTCAAGAGTGATCAAAGCGCCGCACCTGCAACCCGAACCGCTTTCGTGATCGCACTCTTCGCACAGACATTCTATCACCCGCTAACTGCGCTTTTTGTCATCGGGACATTCGTCCTATATCGCGGGAGCAATCACGTTCCGGGTATGGGCGGTCCACTCCCCACAACGAAAAATCTCTTTTCGCTCTCAGTAGCATTGTTTGCGGTTTGGTACACGCAGTACGCGGGTATCCTTCTGCGCTTCAAGCGGATCTACACCACTCTGTTCGGTGTCGATCAAGGGGAACCGCCGGTGGCCGCTTATCAGCAAACTATTCAAGAATCTTCACCGGCATTAATCGATATTCTTCGAGTGATACTGTTCAAGTATGGCGTAGAATTCATGCTGTTTGGGCTCGGGTTCACATTTACCGTCGCTGTAGCTGCTCTGGTCTGGAAAGGTCGATATGTCCCAACACCACACCTCGGCCTGTTTACCGGGGCGGTGGTCGTATTCAGCTTTGGAGGATTGTTATTCCTAGTCTCGGACCTCATCGTCCCGCCGAACCGACCATTCCAGATCGCTAAGATCGGCGCTATCATATTGGTCGGACAGCTGTTGTATGTCAGCTGGAGAAAGGTCGACTGGAGCGAGAGACGGATCGGACGGACTGTAGGGTTCTGGCCGACAGCTGTGGTAGTTCTCCTACTGCTCGCAAGCCTTTCCACATTCAGCGTGTATAAATCGCCGCTGAGTTCTGAACGGAATCCACAGGTAACCGAGATGGAAATTGAGGGGAGCGCATGGCTGATGGGCCACGGCGAGGCCACCGAAAATCTCGACCGCTTCGGGATCACCTTTCATCGACATCACGACTACCGGAACGGTGTTCAGACAGCGGATAACTTCGACGAAGGGACACCGCCGAGTCATTTCAATTACACCACCCGACAGTATCTCGGGAGTAGTTACGACTCCGACCACTACCTTACAATCACACGGAAGGGCCGGATCACGTATCCAGAGCTTTTCCCGGGCTATCGTGACCGATGGCGATACACACCCGGTGATTTCGATCAACTCGAACGGGACCAGACAGTCAACCGACTGTACGACAACGGCGATTATACGCAATATCTCGTTAATGCTACCGCGAATGACGGAACGACGGCGAGTCCGAACTGATGTCACACTGATCAGAACTCCGACATCTGGAACGGGTAGTCGAGTAGTTCTGTGAGATATTGATTCATAATCCGTATCAAGTGGGGATAACGTCGGAGTTGGCGTGTTACTCGGTTAGGGAACGTATAATTATTTCCTTGAATGTTGCTAAACTACCCATGTCGAATCCAAATTGGATACACACGAGAGACTATTTGATGAAACGCGAACGGGTTCGATTTGTGGGATATAACTCCGGCCAGTGGAGGGAATGGCAATGAAAAATATCGTTTTCATTACCGTCGATTCACTGCGTGCTGACTATGTTTCCGGGCAGAAGGCTCCTGACTCGCTCGAAACGCTTCCGCAGATGACCGAAGAGTGGCTCACGTGCTCCACTGCATACGCGAATGCGCCATACACGAAGCAATCGTTTCTCTCGATTCTGAGCGGGAGCTATCCCTGGACGTTCGAATCAGCGGAGACTGGCTTCGATCCGGACCGAGTGCATATTGCGGAGCGGTTGTCCGAAGAGGGGTACGCCACAGGTGGCTTTCACTCGAACACGTATCTAAGCCCGACATACAACTACGATAGAGGGTTCGACTATTATCTGGGTCGTGACAGTGGAGGAGATGGGGACACAGACTCCAAGCTCACGTCTCTGTTCAACACGGCCGTGGAACGGGCTGTCGCTACCGAGCAACTCTCAGATCTCGTTTTTTGGACGTACCAGAACGCCGGTAAGCGGCTGGGGATTCAGCTTGGTAGTAACCTCTACAAGCCGGCCGAAGAGTTGAATCAGCATATCGTCAACTGGACCAAACAGCAGTCTAAACCCGTCTTCGTATGGGCACATTACATGGATGTGCATAATCCGTACTATCCTCACGAGGGGACAGTCAGTGAAGGAATCAGCCGGAGACGGGCAGTAAAACTATTTCATAAAGTTAACCAACAACGGTCCGAGGCCGCCGAGAGCGATATAAATTCCCTTGAGCGTCTGTATCGTGGTGAAATAGAGTATTTCGACCGGCAGCTTGGGAACCTGCTAGAGCGACTCGACGAGACGCTCGGTCTCGAAGAGACACTCCTTGTGTTCACGTCGGACCATGGCGAAGCGTTCAACGAGAAGGGACTTGTTTTTCATCCGGGAAGCGCTCTCTATGAGGAGAACGTTCATGTTCCAATGATGATTGATGGACCTGAGATTAGCGGTGGGGAGATAGAGACCCCGGTTTCACATGTCGATCTAGTCCCGACGATACTGAAAAGAGCCGGTATCGAGGCACCAGAGTCAGTCGACGGACGAGATATCGCCGGACCAAATTTTGATGCTACCAGCGACCGTATCGCATTCACGGAGAGCTACGACCACGACGACGGCGGACTAATGGGAACTGACGGAGAGTATAAGCTCATCAGGGATCTGGAGACGGGTGAGGAGATTTTTTGCAGGCGCCACTCCGAACCGGAAAAGATCAACCAACCAGACGACATTGAGTCTGTCGCATACGACAGGCTGGCCGGGGCTTTAGACGACCACATTCAGTCGGTAGCAAACGCCGAAGTTACAGCTACTGAGAGCGAAATTTCCGAAAACGTCCGACTCCAACTCCGCAAACTCGGCTACAAAGAGTGACAAACCGTTCGACGATTGAATCGTAACTTCGCCCCACAGACAGGGAGATGAATAACACGGAGCAGGAGCTACAGCGGTTCGCTCAGACTATCCACCTGATTCTCGACGTCATTCACTGTGATCCGAAGTTCGTCGACTTGACCGCGGTCTCGCAATCGGTGCGTGTAACTGTCCTGTTTCCCGCTGACACGGGTGCTATCGGCAGCCACCACTGTTCCCTGAGAGAGGAGCGTCGTGACGACCATATCGAGGTCCCCATCGGCGTCCGTAACGGTCCAGTCAACATCGAATCGTGACCAGTCATCAGTATTCGTTCGGTTCACTTCGACGGCTTCGATCTTCGGGGGGCTCAAAGCCGTCCCGTTGTCTACGGTTACGGTGGCCGAGGCAGTGGCGTCGTTTCCGGCGGAGTCGGTCACACGCGCTTCGAGTCGGTAGTCGCCCCCGTCAACTCCTGTCGTGTCCCACGTGTCCTCGAAATACCCAGTCTCAGCGTTGTATGTGGCCGTATTCCAGCTAGCGTCGCCGAGGCGGTGTTCTACAGTCAGTGCGTCTGCCGCATCTTCCTCGTCGTTTGCTGCGATCTGTACCGTCACCTCGCCACTCGCTACCTCACCATCAGTCGGCGTTGCCCAGGATACAGACGGCGTCGTATCTGTCGTCTCGGAGCCAAGGAATTGAGCGGTGGCACCGCCAGTCACGGCACTGAACACGTCCGTTTCGACGGGTTGCGGGTCGAACGACCCCAGCCCAACCCAGCCGTCAGCGTGGTCGCTGTCAGTCTCGACAACATCCCACTCGGTTGGTTCGTCCGTCCCAGCAGGCCACACCTTCGCTTTCAGCTCGGACCCCTCGGCACGGAACCGCCTGTAGAAGTATTCATTCTCCTGTGGCGTGCCGAATCGGGCAATCGTTCTCACGTTCCCATCAGTGTATTTACCCAGACGGAACGCGTCTGCACGGTCTTCGACCTCTATCCAGTAGCCGTTGGCATTACCGTCAACCGTCGAGCCACGGAGATACACCCGTGCGTGGAACCCGTATTCTGTCTCCGCAGCGAACGATGGAACTCGAAACTTATCTAGTACCTCAACGTCCGCCGGTCGGCCGACATTGTCCGCGGAAATAGCGTATCGGGTACGGTTCCCGTCAGTGTTCTCGAAGGCGAGAGCAGAGTTTCCTGCGAACTGCGATCCGGTGTCGACACTCCAATCACTCGTGGAACTGGACCACTGCGGTGTCCAGTGATCGAACAACGGTGGCTCTGAGGTAGTGGTCGTTTCCTGCCCAGAGTCATCGGACGCCGAGTTGATACCGACATCGGAAGCAGTCGGCACATCGGGTGTGAGCGGGTCGGCACCCTGCTCGTCAGCCTCAATCGTAATAGCGCCGGTGTCGCCGAGACCGCCGTTCCTATCACGCGCGAGTGTCTTGATAGCCCCGTCCGAGTCCTGCGTGCCGAACAATTCCCGCTCGCAGTTGTGCACTGACACGCGGTCGAGAGCCACATCGGAGAAATGCGCCCCGTCACGGTCACGGAACACTTCGTCAGCTAGCTCGAACGTTGCGTTGTGAATCGCAAAATTGTCACCCTGAAGATTCAGTTGTCCGGCGGCGGCCTGAATAGCGTATCCCATGTGGTCTCTGGTTTCGACATTCTCGAGATACACTGTCGGTACACCGCCGGTGCGGTCGGACAGCCTGTTGATGAAACAGCGGCCATAAAAATTCTCGCCCGACTTCTCATCAAGTTTGGATTCGAGCGAAGGCGTGTTGGCGCGATGGTATACTCGTCGGACATCGAACAGCGAGGAGGCGCTCAACTTACACAGGTTGGCACCCGTCCCTGTCACGTAACAGTCTCGCATCCGTATCTCGCCAGTGTTAAACCGGACATCGATTGCGCTCCCGGAACAGTCGATGAAATGGGAGTTCGTCACTGTGAGAGGGTTGCCCTCGCTCGCATGAGTGGTGATGTGGTGACCGATGTGTCCGCCACCCGAATAATTGTGGTCCGCAATGGCGTTATCTTCAAACGTACACCGGTCGACGGTCCGTAGCACGTCCCGGCCAAGGATAGCCTCTTGATACCAGCCGCGGATATGCGCATTCGAGAAATGTACATCTCCACTGCCAGCGATATTCATACATCTAGAACCCCCGCCAGCACCGCGAAGGTCCGGTAGATTCTCGTAGTTCCCATCCAGCCGTATATCACGGATTGTGACCGTGCCATGATCGGCACCATCGTCGTAGTAAAATCCTGTCTGGATCGGGTGGGATGACGCGTCGGTGTGCCTGCTCACCCCTAGCGCTGACCGCTCTGGACCGGCCCCGGTGATTGATATGCCGGCGGGCTCCTGCCCACCGAACTCAAAGAACGAAGACCGACTGTCACGAGCGAAATAAAACGTTCCCTCTGGGACGTAAATTTCGCCACCGTCGCCAGTAGCATTTGCCGCGTCAAGCACTGCCTTCCAGTTACGTTTCGCCGCATCGAACGAAGGGTCGTCCGGGTTCGCCACCGCACCGTGCTCGGTTATGTCTTCAGTCATAGCGCGTACTCACTGAAATCAGTCATATACTGCGTCTGCTGAGACGATGCGGTTGCAGCGACGCTGTTCGCACCGACAAGTGCGGCGACTGTGACAGCACCCGCTTTGAGATATGCCCTGCGGTTAATCGTACCTTGTTGGCCCCCGTCAAGTGATTTGTTCCGCCCGTTCTTTCCGTCCGCTTCTTCAGTTAATGACTTATTACTTTGCTCCGATTCGGTATTCATCACACTCACCGCTGGTGTAGGTCCCGTATTTACTGATGCTACCAGTCAAAGTGAGTTTGACCCATTTTAATTACCAACTAAAGATATTTACAGGCAGTTAGCTTATCTTAAGTTAATAATACATGATAGGAGTAAGAGTATCCTACCTTGAGGCAAGATATCGTATAGCGTGGTTGATCCGCATCTTGAGCACAGGACGCTATACTCAGCCGTATAGAGAGACTACTTCAGTCAGACACCAAATTTGACTCGTATGGAACGGCACGATACCGATCACGGACATACGGAAACTGTGGTTTTGACGGTTACGACTGTAATCTGACTTATTTTAGCCATCCAGTTTGGCGGGAGTGAGATTCATTAATCATGACTATTTTGAGGCCGTTACAGACTGGTCTATATGGCATACAGAGTCCACGAATAATCTGTCCTGAACGTCTCATACTCTGTTTCTGAGGCTCTTTGTTTGAGAGACAGGTCAGGATAGTTTATTATAATACAGATTGGTACTTTGACCATATTTTGATCTATCAGCACACTTTATTCAAGATCGAGAATCCCTAATAAGTCAATATATACCGATTCAATAGTGTACATAACGGATTCAGGTTCGGAGCACCACAAGAGTATCAAACGTATACTAATACTCCCGTCATGGGTACAGTGCAACGATTCGATGTTGATGAGTAGCGATAGGCGATCGGGCACTGGACCGTCGTCAAAATCGAGGGCGGAACATCTGAGAGTGGGCCGAGCGATGTACACATTTCACGACGATGACGACTGACTGTGTCATCGTCTCTCAGCGGTATCCCCCTGAAAAGGGCGGCAATGCATCCAGAATCCACGACACAGCCGTCAATCTCGGTGACGACTTTGACGTGACCGTTCTGGCACCGTGCCTCTGTTACCCACCGGGAAACTTCGAACGGACTTGGAAGCGCAAACAGACAGACCGCGATAAGGGTGTGGTCGTCCACCGCCTGTGGACGTGGCAGCCACAGAGGGAGAACCCCTCTCTGCTTCGTCGACTTCCCTACTACCTGATATTCGCACTGCATGCGGCTCTCTGGCTAGTCTTGAATTTCCGGCAGTACGACGTTGTCATGACATCTACGCCACCGATCTCCACTGGGTTCCCCGGACTCGTGGCTGCTGCCACTGGAACTCCCTGGGTAATCGATGTCCGCGACCTGTGGATTGAGAACTCAATCGCCCTTGGATACATTTCAGCAGATAGTCCCCTAGTAACAGCCGGCCGCGCGTTCCAGCGCCTCGCGCTGCACTCCGCCGACTGCATTACAGTAACGACTGAGACGCTTGGAGAAGCAGTCGCTGACACGTACGGTAGCGAACTCAGGGACCGGGTTCAAGTCGTCCCGAACGGTGTTGACATCACCCGGTTTTCCTCCGTATCGTCCCCTGAAAACGGCGGCTCGCGAATCGTTTACACCGGTAATATCGGGAGTGCACAGGCACTCGAACCGTGTATCCGGGCAATGCAACACATTTCAAGCGACGATGCAGTGCTTCAGTTAGTCGGCGACGGTGACGAGGTGTCTCGGCTCAAAGATGTGACAGACCGACTTGGGCTTGAAGACCGCGTAGAGTTTGTCGGGCTGGTGGACCGTGAGCGAATCCCGGAGATCCTTGATACTGCAACTATCGGATTGGCTCCAATAAAAGACAGTCCGGAACTGGACTACGCAATACCCACGAAGCTCTACGAGTACATGGCGTGCTCGCTACCCGTTGTCGTCACCGGAAGAGGGGAAATAAAGCGGTTCGCAACGGATACAGAGGCAGGGATTCACACAGAACCCACTCCCGAGAGCATTGGGGCAGCAATTGACAGTCTTCTCGAAAACCCCGACAAGCGAGTGGCGATGGGTCGAGACGGACACAGAGTCGTCTCCGAATCATACGATCGGCAGGCCATCGCGGGTCGACTCGGCGAGGTGTTTCGGACATTGACAACAGGCGAACAACTGGAATCGTACACGGCCCCAGAACCTGAGCATGACTGAGTCCCTGCAGACGCTTCCCAAAGCGGTCAGATTGTACGGACACACGCTCACACAGTTGGAGCCTGCTCAGGTACTCGGGATGGTTGAGCGAACGACTCGTAACTCCGTACTTACACGACTCCCGCTGGACTTCGACGCACACTACGACGCGGCGATTCCTCAGGCCCTCTCGGTGGCAATCACTCCGGTCAAAACGGATCTTCGCCTGCTTCGGGCAGAACTTTCAGAGACGACCGTCGAGATGTTCCAGCAACAGAGCCGTCGGGCGGCCGATGGTAATCTGACGTTCCTCAACAGGACCATACAGCTACGGTCGCCAGACCAACTCAACTGGTTTGACGACCGGTTCGACGACTATCCGCTGCTCTGGCCGCTGAAACTATACGCGTTCGAACCGCTTCGATGGGCGACGCTGGGGTTCACAGACCCACAGTCGGCCCCCGATAGGGTTGTCGATGTGTTCGACCAGTGGGTGCGGGACTGGACCGATAGTATTGAGATCGGCCAACCGGGGTACCTTCGAGACGTGTGGACGCCGTGGGCAGTGTCGCTCCGCATTCAAACACTCACACGATACCTCGCGTGGCGGACTGGAGGCACCCGGAAAGACGTTCCAGAAAAACTCATCGAGGCCCTTGCCAGAGAAATATATCGGAATTCGCTCTTCCTCGAAAACCATATCGAAGGTGATGTCGGCGGGAATCACCTCGTCGAGAACGGGCTCGCACTGCTCATGAGCGGGCTCACTTTCCCGGATTCTGATACGTCCTGGGTTTCGGAGGGGCTCTCTATACTCGGTCGTATGGGGGCTAAGCAGTTTCTTTCTGACGGTGGCCATTATGAACGGTCGCCGATGTATCATGCAATCGTGACAACGCGGTTCGTGACAGCGTGCGCCGTGCTGGCAGCCAGTGATCGCTCACTCCCCAACTGGCTGACAGCGATGACGACGCAGGCCGTAGCGTATCTGCGGTTCCTCTGTCCCCCAGACGAACGGCTTCCGCTCTGCAACGACGCCGTGTTCGGTCAGGCGCTTCCGCTTGCCGACTGTTTGAGGTACGCTGCTGCCGCCGGATTCGAGTCGAGTGACCGTCCCGCCCCGGCATGCAATCCAGCGAGTGGAGAAACAGGGTACTACTGGCTCAATACAGACCATGGGCGTCTGTTAGTTGACGGCGGCCCGGTCGGGCCTTCGCATTTACCCGGTCACTCTCACAACGACCTGCTGAGTATCTTGCTCTGGGTCGGTGGACAGCGTGTGCTTACAGATACCGGTGTATATGATTATGCCAGCGACGACCGCAGACAGTACGTCAGAGGTGTCGCTGGCCACAATACGGTACAGGTTGGCAACACCGAGCCGATAGAGATCGGTGGAAAGTATCTGATGGGGGCGCGGACGGAACCGACGGTACAGTACGAAGGGACAGACCCGGCGGTTTTCGATGGCCACTACGTGACGAACCCACATTCGCCAGCGTCGTATCAACACACCAGGAAAATTGTAGCGGCAGATGACTGGTGGCTTGTCCGCGATACACTCCGCGGGCCTGATACTGAGACCGAGCCGTGCATCTCCCGTCTCCATTTCCACCCGGATATTGCTATCACAATCGACGAGTCCGGGACAGTACGAGCATCCCACCGGGCAGTGGCCGACGATGAGCCGCCCTTGCTGAGCGTTCACCCACTGGGTACAAACGACGTTCGCACTACGACAACCGAATACTTCCCCGAATTTGGCGTCGCTCGGGAGCGACAGACCGTGGAGTTTCGGGTCGGTCCGGAGTCAGGAACAACAGTTCTGGGTTATCTTCTTGCCCCAAGAAACGGCGGTAGGGATAGATGTGACTCCGCTGGTGAAGGTGAGGAATAACCACCAGCGAGCCAAAACCACCGGCCCCTCGAGAAGGACTGGGTTGGACATTGCAACTGATGCGTACTCCGGCGTTTGAGAACGTGGTCTCAACTCTCAGATTAGGTCCGTTCGTGAAAGTGGGTAAATCCGCTATGGCGGTTGGATGAGTCTCCTACGTTAGGGGGTATAGCTCCGGCTCAACTGAACAGACGTTTCAACCGAGCCACGAGACTCTTCGAACGGTCACCACCACGACGGCGCTGCTGAGTAGAATCGGTACTCGTGGACTCGGATCCATCTACATCGGACCCAGTGTCCGATGCGTCGCTGTCAGCAGCCGCAAGCGCATCAGCGATCATGCCTTCGGCGTCGTTAACGGCGTCTTTGACTGTGCCTTTAATTAGCGGGATACCGCCGAACCGGTCCTGGCTGACCGACGTGTCCGAGGCGATGATGGCGGCGTCGGCGGATTGGATATCCGTTTCGGAGAGTTCGTTCTCCGCTCCCATCGCCCCCTGTACTTCTACCTTAATATCGTGACCCTGTTCTTCGGCTGTCTGTTCAAGATTCTCGGCTGCCATCTGACTGTGTGCGATACCAGTCGGACAGGAGGTGACTGCGACGAGTTTCATGTGTCTAGTGTGGTGTGGACTTCGCTTCGCGTTGCGGCGAGTTGGGCGCGGTCCGCACGCTCACTCGCGGTGCTGTACTCGGTGTCGCTGACGGCCGTCTTGACCTCCGGAATCGTCACAGCGCTCATGCTGAGTTCGTCAAGGCCGAGACCGACAAGAAGCTCGGTTAAGTCGGGATCGCCGGCCATCTCGCCACACATTCCGACCCAGGCGTCTTCTTCGTGGGCTGCGGTAACTGTCCGATGGATTGCCCGGAGGACGCCCGGATGCGAAGGATCGTGTAAGTCACCGACGCGCTCGTTCTCTCGGTCAGCGGCCATCACGTACTGTGTGAGGTCGTTCGTTCCGATAGAGAGGAAATCGACTCGCGCCGCGAGTTCGCCGGCCATGAATGCGGCGCTCGGTGTTTCGATCATGACGCCGACTTCGACATCAACGACGTCGGCGTCGCACTCTTCAATATCAGCCGCTGCTGTATCCAGTGCGTCGAGTGCAGCGTCGAGTTCGGTAACCGTAGCGACCATCGGGAACATGATGGCGAGGTCCCCGGCGCCGTCCGCAGCAGCACGCAGGAGTGCACGGAGTTGCGTGGCGAAAAGGTCCGAATCCGGGCCGAGCGAGCGCCGGATTCCCCGTTCACCGAGGAATGGGTTTTCCTCATCTGGCTGGTCGAGATACGGAATCTGCTTGTCGCCACCGATATCCAGCGTTCGGACGACGACGCGCCCATCCGGGAACGTGTCGAGTGTCTCACGGATGGCCTCGTACTGCTCATCTTCAGACGGCGGCGTCTCCCGGTCGAGGAAGAGAAACTCAGTCCGGTAGAGGCCAACGCCGTCAGCCCCTCGTTCTACTGCGGGCTTCAGTTCCGCCGGCTGGCCGATATTTGCCGCCACTTCGACGTGTCGCCCGTCAGTGGTTTCGACGGACGCATCGACGACAGCGGCACCCGAGTCGCTTGCTGCGGCCGCTCGCTCGGTGTCATCAGGGGCGACCAGCACCTCGCCGCTGTCGCCGTCGATCACCACTTCTGTTCCGTCTTCGATGGCTTCGAGCGCTTCCCCGACACCGACAACGGCCGGGAGGGCCAGCGAGCGGGCGAAAATCGACGCGTGCGATGTCCGTCCGCCCGTGACTGTAGCGAAGCCGGCCACGCGGTCCGGGTCGAGCTGTGCCGTGTCGCTGGGTGTCAACCGTTCGGCGAGGACGACACTGCCGTCGGGCAAGTCACCGAGGTCGACCCGTTCCCCATCCGTCAACAGACGGAGGAGGCGGTCACGCACGTCTCGAAGGTCGTCCGCACGCTCGGCCATTCGGCCGTCCATCCCTTCGAACTGCTCGATATGTTCGCCGAACGCGGCGTCTACGGCGTTCGGGGCGGGCTGGCCCTCGCCGATCATCGTCTCGACGGCCTCCTCGATAGTCGGGTCTTCGAGGAACTGGATATGCGCGTCGAACACTGCGGCTTCGTCTTCACCAACGCGTTCGGCAGTCGCTTCGCGCTCGGACGCTAGTTCCTCGCGAGCGGTGTCGACGGCGTTGGCGAATCGCCGGCCTTCTGCCTCGGGGTCGACTTTCACGTCGTCAGGGTCCGGTAGCGAGATGTCGCGGCCGTACCAGACAACCGTCCCGACCCCGGAGCGCGGCGTGGCACCGGTCCCGTGGAGTGTGCGGTCAGCCATCGTCAGTGTCCAGTTCCCCCTCTGGTGTTGTTAGTATTCGCTCCAGCTCGTCAAGTACGGCTTCTGCGTCCGGGCCGTCGGCGACCAGTTTGATGTCGTCGCCCTGTCCGACACCGAGGCTGGTGATGGCGATCATACTCGCTGCCTGGACAAGGTCACCATCCGGACGCCCAGCCGAGACCTCCGCCTCGTGATCGTTGACGGCCTGGACGAACGCTGACGCCGGCCGGGCATGCAACCCCGCCTCCGGAACAACCGTTACAGTTCGTTCGACCGTCATGCGATGGCCTCCCGAAGCGTGTCCTGAACGGTCGCTTCGTCCTCCGCCGCGTGGAGCCGGTCCCGGACGTCGTCGTGCATCAGAGCCCGCGAGAGCGAGCTGAGGATGTCGAGGTGCTCCTCCCCACCGGCCTCCGGGACAAGGATCATGAAGATGAGCGTCGCGGGTTCGCCGTCCATGGAACCGAAGTCGATTCCCTCCTCGGAGCGAGCGAACGCGAGCGAGGGCTGACTCACAGCGTCAGTCTTCGCGTGTGGAATCCCGATCCCCATGCCGACGCCCGTTGTCGTCTCCGATTCGCGCTCCAGCAGTGCTTCAAGTGCGCGCTCGCGGTCCTCGACTCTGCCGCCGTCCACCAGCAGGTCAAGCAGGGACTCGATACACGCTTCCTTCTCTGCCGGCGGCTCGGACAGCGAGATGTGGTTCGCCGGAATCAGTTCTTCGATGTCGTCCGCTGAGATTGCATCTGTCATTGTCGTCAGTCTAGTTAGTCGTCCGACGGTTGTGTACTGCTCGCCTCTGCCCCGGTGTCGACACGGTCTTCGAAGTCCGGCTTGATAACCGTAGCAACAACCGCTGTCACAAGCGAGCCCAGCAGGATGCTGCCCAGGAAGGCGAGTGGCTGATTCGACAGCAGGACCACGAAGATACCGCCGTGGGGCGCGGGCATCGTGACGCCGAGGGCCATCGATGTCGCACCGCCGACAGCGCTACCGGCCACGATAGCCGGGATGACACGCAGCGGGTCCGCGGCTGCATACGGAATCGCGCCCTCAGTGATAAACGAGAGGCCGAGCACGATACCGCTTTTCCCGTTCTCGTACATCTCGGCCGCGTACTTGTGGGGCGCGATGAAGTTCGAGAGCGCGAGGCCGATTGGCGGAATCATCCCGCCGATCATCACTGCGGCCATCGGAGCGTAGATTTCCTCGGTGATGAGCCCGGTGGCGAACACGTACGCGACCTTGTTTACTGGGCCACCCATATCGAAGGCCATCATCCCCCCGAGGATGAGGCCGACGACGATAGCCTGACCGCCCTGCATCGACTGCAGGAAGGAGGTCAGAGCCTCGTTAGCGAGTGCGACGGGAACGCCCAGCACGAACAGCATCAGCGGCGTCAGAACTGCCATCGTCGCGACTGGGATGAGCAACACCGGCATCATTGGTTGAATGAACTCGGGAACGTCGAGATTCTTGAAGAAGCGCGCGACGTACCCGGCCAGCAGCCCAGCGACGATGGCGCCGAGATAGCCGGCACCGGCTTCGCCGCCGGAGATGCCGATTACTGTCGCCGCTTCGGCGACGACGTTCCCTTGCTGGAGGATGTATGCCAGCAGGAATCCCGGGGCGAGTCCGGGGCGGTCCGCGATGGCGTACGCGATGTAGCCGCCCAGAATGGGCACCATAATTGTCAGCCCGGCCACGCCGATCTGTGCCAGGAACCAGCCCGCCGAGCCGGTATTCCCGAACACTGCCTGTGTGTCCCCTATCGCGTACGCGACCGCGAGGAAAATCCCCCCGATAGTTACGAAGGGAATCATGAACGATACGCCCGTCATCAGGTCCTCCTTGACGGAGGTCACGTGAGCGCGAAGCGCACTCTCAGCCCGGTGTTGATCTGTCATGGTCAACGACATCGACAGCTACGCCGATTGGGTGATATAAAGATACACGTTTGAGCGTGTTATTTATCGAATCTGCTCGATATATGGATATAGGCGATTGTTTCTGCACGGAAATAGGTCTGAGGATTCGGTTGAATAACAGGCATATGCTTGTTAGCCACTTCCATCTATTAGGGTCAATGTCTGGATGGTCGGTGCCACGCGCGTCATAGTGCTTATGCCCGTAACTCGCTCACACCGAAACATGGGTTCACTCTCGGTATCTGGGGAAGTGGCGACCGTCACCGTCGAGAAGATAGGGGGCATCGACGAGACGACAGTCGAGGTCCCGCCAGGGGTGACGGTGCTCCAAGGCCGGAACGCGACGAATCGGACCTCGTTCCTGCAGGCAGTGATGGCCGCTCACGGGAGCGAGTGGGCAAGCGTCAAAGGTGACGCTGATCAGGGGCACATCGAGTTCTCACTGGGAGGTGAGACGTACACCCGAACACTGACCAGAACCGACGACGGGGTTGTCGGGTCGGGCATCGGTCTTCTCACGGACCCGACTGTTGCGGACCTGTTCGCGTTCCTGCTCGAAGACAACGAGGCCAGGCGGGCTGTCGAGCGGGGTGATAACCTCCGAGAGATTATCATGCGACCCGTCGATGTGGCGTCTATCCACCGACAGATACGTGCGGCCGAGCAGCGCAAGGAGGAGATCGACGAGGAACTCGATCGTATCGCGTCGCTCAAGCGTGAGCTTCCCGACCTAGAACGCCAGCAGGCGGATCTACGCGAGGAAATTGCCGAGACGAGAGACGAGCTCAAGCGTGTCGAAGGACGCATCGACGAGCGGGACGTCGATTTCCAGACGACACAGAAAAACAGGGACGAACTCGAGACTGCTCTCGATGAACTCCAGGCTACTCGGTCCGAACTGAAACGCGTCCGCGAGGATATTCAGTCAGAACAGGAGAGCATTGCGGCGTTACGCAACGAGCGAGGCAACCTCGCAGTCGAACGGTCCGGGCTCCCAGACTCACCAGATGACCGACTCGAATCCCTAGATGCAGACATCGAACGACTTCGGGAACGGGAGCGTGAACTCTCAGAGTACACCACCCAACTGCAGAACGTCATCGAGTTCAACGAAGAACTGCTATCCGGCGAACACCGGGAAATAACTGATGCCATCGACGCAAAGCCCGAGAGCGTAGGTGACATCACGGAACAGTTGTACAAGGGATCAAAGACGACCTGCTGGACCTGTGGCTCGCGAGTGAAGCCGGCCCGTATCGAGTCGACACTCCAGAGTATGCGCGACCACCTTCAGGAGACGATCACAGAGATTGACGATGTCGAAGACAACCTTGACGAACTAACCGACCAGCGTGACGAAATTTCGGAGACGCGCGCGCGAGCACGAGAACTCACGGAGACAATTACGGAGGTCGATGCCGAAATCGAGCGCCGGCAGTCGGACGTAGCGGACCTCCGGGAGCGACGCGACAACCTTTCGGCCCGCGTCGAGGAACTGGAGGACCGGGTGACGACGCTCCGGACCGAGGAGTTCGACGAAGTGCTGGATCTCCATACGGAGGCGAACGAACTGGAACTGAAACTGGACCGCCTCGAATCAGAGCGGGACGAGGTGAGCGAGGAGATCGCCGACATCGAGTCAGAAATCCGTCGGAACGACGAACTAGCCGACCGACGGGAAGAGGTAGTCGACGAGCTGATCGACCTCCGGTCGCGTATCGACCGGCTCGAAGCCGAGGCGACCGACCAGTTCAACGAGAAGATGGCCGACTTGCTCGACATTCTCGGTTACGGGAACATCGAACGTATCTGGCTCGAACGGACCGACACGCCCGACGGCCCGGTCGTCGGCGGCGACGACGGCGTCACGGGGTCGACGTTCACCCTCCACGTCGTCAGGAGCACCGACGGCGGGACGGTGTACGAGGACACGGTCGGCCACCTGAGCGAGAGCGAGCGCGAGGTGACCGGGCTCGTGTTCGCGCTCGCCGGCTACCTCGTCCACGACGTGTACGAAGAGGTCCCGTTCATGCTGTTGGACTCGCTTGAGGCAATCGACGCGGAGCGCATCGCCGCCCTCGTGGAGTACTTCGCGGAGTTCCCCACCTACCTCGTCGTCGCGTTGCTCCCTGAGGACGCGCAGGCGCTCTCCGAGGAGTACACCCGGATTACCGACATCTGAGGGACTGGGTACGGCCGGGGACGCTACCGGCAGTTACAGCCGCCGCGGTCGAGGAGGTCGCTGATGCTGTGGCGCGTCCCGCAGTCCTGACAGCGGATGTCGATGCTGACGAACACGCGGTACTCGCCGACGGTGAGCCTGTCGGCGGTCTGCAGTCTGTCGACCGTGTCTCGGACGATGGTCTCGACCCGGCTGCGGAGGCGGTCGATGGTGTCACGCTCGCGCTCTACCTGCTCGGTCTCGCGGTCGGGGTCGTAGCTCGCCCCGCGAACCTCCGTCAGGTAGTAGCGAATCGCCTGGTAGGTGACGAACTCCTCTTCCAGCCGTTCGACGTCGATGCCGGCCCGTTCGAGCCGGTTCCGGGCTTCGACCCGCTTGCCCGCGCTGACGTCATCGGCCGTCAGGAGGCGATAGAAGTTCGCCGGTTCACCGTCGACCACGTCCATCCCCGCGTCGCGTATCGCGGCCACGAGCAGGGCCCGGTTGAACCGGTCAGCTAGATCACGGAGGCTCTGGCGCTCCTGACCGTCGCCGAGCCAGGCCCGTTCCAGCTCCGAACCCATCGACTCCAGACCGTACGTTTCGATTAGCCGTCCGACTTTGGACTGCGCCGACCCCATTACCGCCGGAACGCGGCGGCCCGGTTTAGCCGTTGTGTTGCGTCTCCGCGTCCGTCGGTACCGGGCAGTCGGCTCACCGGGTGGGGCCGCGACGCAAACAGTAGCCACAGAACCCGCAAATTGTAAATTATCAATGCCGAATCCAAGCGTAAATCTTCCGAAGATGTATTTATATCTACAGTGTCCGGTGTAGAATATCGACATCGGTTCAGCGCTCCAGCTATCTAACACGACCTGGTCGCTGTCAGTCTACCACGAGGATTTTATACCTGACAGCGCAAGCGGGAAGTTGCACAATGGTCCCCTTCACCCGACGTGCCCTCCTCCACAGCGCCTGCGGGCTGGCGACGCTGTTTGCCGGCTGTAGCGGGCTGTTCGAGGGCGGCACCGGCTCGACACGCACGCCGACCGAACGCAACGACGCGGCCGGTCCGAGGGCCGGCTCGGTAGCCGACCCGGACACGGTCGTCGCCCGCGTCGACGCCGACCGGAAACCGGTCTGGCTCGACGACGAACGACCGACCGAAAGCCGACGCAGAGACCGGTTGCAGTCCGAGGTTATCGACACCGCGGCGAACGCCGACCGGCTCGGCATCGCTGAAACCGTGGACCGGGAGCCAATCGAGAGTTTCCTTGCCGAGACCGACTTCGAGACCGAGACAATATACCTCCAGAACGTGAACATCGAGGAGTGTTTCCGGCTGTCGCTCTGTAGAGTCCAGTGGTCGCCGGACAGGATTTCGACCGACTACGGGCGGGTGAGCCGTCCCTACGACGAACGCTGTACGGCGGGCGAGACGGTGTACGCGGCGTGGTTCATCCGCATCCCGCAGGCGCTCGACGCCGACGAGGTCACTACGTTCTCCTCCTCTATCGGGGGCAGCGGCTGTGACGGCCCACAGATGGGTGCCGAAAGCGAAGGTGTCGGCGGGTCTGGACAGAGCAGCGTCGGTCCGGTGGTGAGCGAGCATGACTGACGATACGTCCGGGACGAGTGGAAACCGCGCGGTGATGACTCGCCGCGGGATGCTCGCGCTGGCCGGGGCCAGCGCCATCGCCGGCTGTGGCAGTTTCGGTACCACCGGGAGCGAGCCGACTATCGACGCCTACGACCTGCCCGACGTCCGCCGCAACGAGGAGCTTGAGTCACCGGTGCCCCCGTCGGTCCCGGTCGACGTCGCGGCGAGTCACTTCGAGGCCGCGCGCGAGCGGGTCCGCTCGCTCCTGGCGACGCTGCCGACGCCGCTTGGCCCCGACGAGATCCCGAACGGCCACGTTCGCCAACATCTGACCGACGCCGCCAGCACCGCCTCTGACGGCCTCGACGAGGCGCGGACGGCCCGAACGGAGTTGGTGGCGCTTCGAGAGCTCCGGTCGGCGCGCGAACACGCCCGCTACGCCGCTGCGGGCTGGAGCGTCGCCGACCGCGGTCGCACTGACGCCCCCTTCCGGGAGGAACACAGCCAGACGGTGTTGGCGGCCCGGGAAGCCATGCAGGCACACGAGTACGTCGGGACCGACCCGGTGCGCGCGGCGCTGGTCCACGCCCGCATCGAGACCGCACTCCAGCGGGCCAACGAGACGGACGGGAGGCCCAGAGCGGACTCGGAGCTGCTGGCGGTGGCCGAATGGGGCGAGCGGGCCGAGTCGGCGCAGGCGTATCTCGACGACGCCCGCCACCTGGGGTCGCAGTTCGAGGCCGCGCTCCCGGATGATTCCGGGACGCTGGAGCCGGTACTGACCGCTGGGGCCCAGACGTTGCTCGCGGCCGTCCGGGACCGGCGGGAGGACCTGCCGCCAGAAGGGACGGCCGGCGACCGCACGCCGGGGCGGATGGTCCTCGAAGACCTCCGCTGGGAGGCCGAGAACGGCACCAGCGGCCTCTCGGAGGCTATCGGGCCGGCGAGCGCCGTCGTCGACGCGACCGGTCGGCTCGCCCGGTTCCGGGCGCTCGAACGCATGGAGACGCGTCGGGAGGCCGGCGAACTCGCCCGCCCGACGGACGCGGCGGCGGTCCGGGACATCAGACGGACGGCACGCGACGCGCTCACGGCGGCCCTCGAATCGAGTGCCCCACGGGAACTGGTCCGGACGGTGCTGGTCGACGCCGGCTACGAAGTCATGAGCGCGGACCGCTACCTGTCCGAGCACCGAGGGGAGGTTTCGGCGTCCGCGCTCGACAGAAGCGTCGCGGGCTACTGGCACGCGACGGCGCTGGCCCGAGCAGCACCGCCGGCCGCACGGCAGGCCGTGCAAGCGCTCCAGTCCGACTGACGCGACAGCGTGGTCGGCGGCCGGAACCACAACGTAAGCTCACGCTGACAGTTTGTGGAAATCACAATGTTACCACTGTTATTTCAGCGACGGAGTAGTGGAAGCGGGAGGCAACAGCCGTCACAAGTGACTTGTGAGCGGCGCAAAACTCGTCATATCCCGTCACTTATATATTGGGTCCGGCGACCGGACGGGACCGTTAGACGGCTGAACCAACGGGGGCCGTCTCCGTCGGGACCGCGCCCGGCGAAACCGTTAGACGCCTGCGCCGGGACCACAGAGCATGGACAGTCGAACGCGACGGACCGGCGATTCCGGGCGAGACACATGATTGCGGACCAGTCCATCGGCGAGTTCCTCGACGCCGTGGCGTCTGAACGGGTGACGCCCAGCGGCGGGGCCGTCGCCGCTGTCGGCGGGGCGATGGGGGCGGCGCTGTGCGAGATGACCTGTGTTCACACCGTTCACGGTGGCGGGTCAGACACGGTGGAACTGTCGGCCGTGCGGGATACCCTGGCGGATAGGCGGGCGCGGTTGCTCGCGCTCGCCGCCGAGGACGCCGCAGCGGTCGACGCAGTCAAGGCCGCGTTCGCGTCGGGCGACGACGCACGGGTTCAGGCGGCGCTGGAGCGGTCGACGACGGTCCCGATGGAGACCGCCGAGGCGTGTCTGGACGTGGTCGAACACACCGTCACCGTGACGGCGGCGGGCACGCCGGTCGCCGTCCCGGACGCGGCCGTCGGGGCGCTGCTCGCGCACGCGGCGCTGGAGGGGTCAGTGTCGACGGTGCGGGCGAACCTCGACGGGCTAGCCGACGAAGCCGTCGTCGGAGAAATGGAGCGGCGAGCAGCCGAAGCGGAAGCGGCCGGCGAGGCGGCACTTAGCGCGGTTCGGGCGAGCGCGGGGGAGTAGTCAGAACAGCCCGGAGATGTTGCCGTCCTCGTCGATGTCCATGTCGGCCGCGGCCGGCCGAGCCGGCAGGCCGGGCATCGTGAGCGCGTCGGCCGTGAGCGCGACGAGGAAGCCGGCCCCGGCAGAGGGGTACACCTCGCTGATTTCGAGTTCCCAATCCTCCGGCGCGCCCTTCCGGCTGGCGTCGTCGCTCAGCGAGTGGAACGTCTTGGACATGACGACGGGGTAGTCGTCGAACCCAAGCTCGTTCATCTGCTCGATGTCGTCGAGCGCGCCGCCGGTGTATTTCACGTCGTCAGCACCGTAGATTTCGGTCGCGACGGTGTGTATCTTCTCTTTGATGGAGTCCTCGTCGTCGTACAGCATCCGGAACTCGTCCTCGTCGCTCTCCTCGGTCGCCTCGATGACGTTCTCCGCGAGGTCGACGCCGCCCTCGCTCCCGTCAGAAAAGACGTTTGACTCGGCGGCACGGACCCCGAGGTCCTCCCGGCAGTGGTCCAGCACGGCCTGAATCTCCGCGTCGGTGTCGTCCGGGAAGCGGTTGACCGAGACGACGACCGGGACGCCGAACTTCTGGAGGTTCCGGGCGTGCTTGTCGAGGTTCGAGAAGCCGGCCTCGACGGCGTCGACGCCGGCCGCGTCGATTTCGTCGTAGTCGACCGGCCACTGGTCGAGGCCGTGGTACTTGAGCGCACGAACGGAAGCCACGAGCACGACCGCGTTCGGCGTCATATCGCCCTTTCGACAGACCACGTCCATGAACTTCTCGGCCCCGAGGTCGGAGCCGAAGCCGGCCTCGGTGACGAGGTAGTCGCCCATGCCGAAAGCGGTTTTATCCGCGACCAGGGAGTTGGTTCCGTGGGCGATGTTGGCGAAGGGGCCGCCGTGGACCAGCGCGGGCGTCCCCTCAATAGTCTGGACGACGTTGGGTTTGATGGCGTCACGGAGCAACATCGTGGCCGGGCCGGTCGCCTCGATGTCGTCGACGGTGACCGGGTCGCCGGCCTCGTCGTAGGCGACGATGATGCGGCTGACCCGCTCTTTGAGGTCGCCGATGTCGCTTGCCAGACAGAGGACCGCCATCAGCTCGGAGGCAGCCGTCAGGATGAAACTGTCCTCCCGCGGGGTCCCGCCGGTCTTGCCGCCGAGGCCGACGACCGTCTCCCGGAGCGCGCGGTCGTTCATGTCGATGGCCCGCGGCCACGCGACGTTGTTGATGTCGATGTCGAGGTCGTCGCCCTGCGATATCTTCGCATCGAGCATCGCAGCGATGAGGTTGTGCGCGGAAGTGAGTGCGTGGAGGTCGCCGGTGAAGTGGAGGTTTATGTCCTCCATTGGAAGCACCTGCGACCGGCCGCCGCCCGCGGCACCGCCCTTGACGCCGAACACGGGGCCGAGCGACGGTTCTCGGATGGCGATCATCGCCTCTTCGCCGACGTGATTGAGCGTCTGGCCGAGGCCGACAGTCGTTACTGTCTTCCCCTCGCCTTTCGGCGTCGGCGTCATTCCGGTTACCAGAACGAGATTCTGTTCCTTGTTCTCGGCCTGTTCGCGGAGGCGCTCAATCGCGTGTTGTTTGACTTTCGCGGTGTATTCGCCGAAGTACTGGAGGTCGTCGAGACCGAGTCCCCACGGCTCGACCAGCTCCCAGATCGGCTCCATGTCGGTCGACTGGGCGATATCGTAGTCCGTGGGAATCGGCTCCTGACTCTCTTCGGTCGAAGATTGCTCGTCCTGTGAAGACATCTCTACTTACCCTTCCCTGCACCGTCGTAATAATGTTAGTGAACCTGACACTACCGGAATAGGATGTGTTCGAGACGCCGCCGACGGCCGACGACGACACATCGTGTTCCTCCGCTTACCGGAGTAGGTCCGAACCGACGGCGGGCGGAAAAGTCCCCCGTGGCGATACATTAATCATGCCACCGCCGACCAGTTATGGTATGGAGTACCACGAGTCGGCGGACTACTTGCAGTCGTTACAGCGTCGTCGGCCCAAGTTGGGAACCGATACGACGGCGCGGATGCTTTCACATCTCGGTGACCCGGACGACAGTTTCGATAGCGTGCAGATTGCCGGGTCGAACGGAAAGGGAAGCACCGCCCGGATGACCGAAAGCGTGCTCAGGGCCGCCGGGCTAGATGTCGGTCTGTTCACCTCGCCAGGATTGAACGGCTTCCGGGAGCAGATTACGGTCAACGGCGGTCGGGTACCGAAAGAACGGGTAACGGAGTTCGTCGAGCAGATCGAGCCCTGTATCGACCAACTGGCTGCCGAGGAGGACAAGCCGACGCATTTCGAGGTACTCACCGCGCTAGCGCTGTATCACTTCGATGTCGAGGATGTCGATGTGGCGGTGCTGGAAGTCGGCATCGGTGGCCGATACGATGCTACGAGCGCGGTCGCTCCCGTCGCAAGCGCCGTCACCAGCATCAGTTTAGAACACACCGACCTGCTCGGCGACACAGTCGAAGAAATCGCCCGTGACAAAGCGCAGGTCGCGCCGCGGGACGCCCCGCTCGTGACAGGAACGACCGGGGCCGCACTCGATGCGATTCAGGAGATTACCGATACCATCACCGTCGGCGACGACGAGGCCGATGTCACCGCTGTCGAGAACGGCATGCGCTCGGCCGTCGAGAACCGCATCTCACTCACTGGGCCGGACTGGGCTCTCGAATCGAACCTCAAGCTACTCGGACAGCATCAAGCAGAGAACGCCGGTGTCGCAGCGACGCTGGCCCGACAACTCATCGGCGTAGACACCGAAACCGTCTCCGAAGGACTGCGGGCTGCAACCTTACCGGGCCGGTTCGAAATCCGGTCGACCGACCCGATGGTGGTCCTCGATGGGTCCCACAACCCCGGTGCGATGGAGACGCTGACGGCACTCATCGAGCGATACGAGTACGACGACCTCCATGTGGTCTTCGCCGCGATGAGCGACAAGGAGTACGAGCGGATGATTGGGGCGCTGCCGGCAGTCGAGACGGCCTTTACCGCGCGACCGGAAGTCAACCGAGCCGCGAGCACCAAATCACTCGCTGCGGCGTTTGAGGGGCAAGCAACTCGGGTACAGCAGGCCGAGTCCGTTCCAGAAGCCACCGAACGAGCGATAGCTACGGCCGACGCGGACGATTTCGTCCTCGTGGCCGGCTCACTATATGCAGTTGCCGAAGCACGGGACCGCTGGAGCCGGCTCGTTGTTCCAAAGGAGAACCTCCAGCAAGCATCTACGGGAGAAGCTGATGGAGTCAAAAGTGAGCCAGAGATCCGCCAGCGGGTACTTTCGGTCACGTTGCGGCGCGACCAGGCAGGCGTCGTCACGCAGGCGTTCGAGGACTGCGGTGGCACCTGCACCCGTTCGACTGTCGGGATGCCGGAGAAGCTCGTCGACACGACCCTGTCGGGGACGCCGCGACAGTTCCGACAGCTCACTGACCGACTGGCCTCGGCAGGACTGGGGCTTGGCCGACTGGCCACGCAACTCGAAGACGCGCTAGCTGACAGATCGTTCCCGCCGCCGTTCGACACTGATGCAGCAGCCGTGATGGGGATTCTCAACGTCACGCCGGACAGTTTCTACGACGGTGGCGAGTACAATCGTCGCGACCTCGCTATCAGTCATGCGGAACAGATGATCGAATCTGGGGCGGATATCGTCGACATCGGCGGCGAGAGTACGCGCCCCGGGGCGGAGCCGGTGACCGTCGAAACAGAGATCGACCGCGTAGTACCGGTTATCGAGGCCGTTTCGTCGCTCGATGCGACTGTCTCTGTAGATACCCGGAAAGCTGCCGTCGCTGACGCGGCGCTGGATGCCGGGGCCGACATCGTCAACGACGTGTCGGGACTGTCGGACCCCGAGATGCGGTTCGTGGTAGCTGACCACGACGCGTCCGTTGTCCTGATGCACAGTCTGTCCGCGCCAGTGGATCCGGGTCGAACTGTCACATACGACGATGTCGTCGATGACGTGCTTCGAGAGCTCACAGAACAGGTACTGCTCGCCGAGCAGGCCGGTATTGACCGCGAGCAGGTTATCGTCGACCCCGGCTGTGGGTTCGGAAAGAACGCCGCCGAATCGTTCGAACTCGTCGACCGGCTCCACGAGTTCCACGCGCTCGGCTGTCCGGTGCTGGTCGGGCACTCTCGGAAGTCGATGTTTGCCGATATGAGCGACGCAGGAGCGGACAGGCTGCCGCCGACGCTGGCAACAACGGCACTTGCCGCCGAGCGTGGGGCTGACGCCGTCAGAGTTCACGATGTCTCCGAGAACAACGCCGTCCTCAAGACGGTTTCAGCGACGGCGGCTCGACCGTCCCAGCTTCGACAACAGTGATACCTGTGCAGCCCCAACAGCAGCCATGGGACAGTTTCCGGTTCAGATCGGCTCGGGCCTGCTTGAGTCCGTCGGGCAGGTGGCAGCAGTCGCTGGGACCGTTGTTCTTCTACTGATACTCGTTGGTCTGGGTGCCTTCGCGTACAAGAGCCTCGTCGGAGACGGAATCCGCTGGCCCGACGAGCGGGACGAAATGGACAGTGACGATGACGACGGCGTCGTACAGGGTAGCCGTGATGACGACTGGAAGTATTACTGACGGCAGACCCCCAACTCACGCGTCAGAGCTGGACAGCACCCCGGCCGTGATTCCGTAGTCGTGTCGCAGTAGCGCACGGTTCGCCCACGACAGCACACCGGCTGGTGCACCCAGCCTCGGCAGATAAGCAAGGCAAGTGCCTCGGGGCTTGCCCCCGAGGCGGTTCACTCGGCACTGTGGTCGTATGAGTGTTCGAACTCCCAGTGGTACCGACAGTCTGTACAGGTTGCCCACTCGGGGATATCGAACCGCTCGGGATGTCGCTGGCCGTGTTCCATCCGGCCTCGACAGACAGGACACGTGAGATACAGGAGTTTGAGGTCGGCGAACTCGTCGTGGCGGTACTCGCCGACGCACCGCGGACAGTCGATGCTGTCACGCGCGTTGTGCTGGAAGATTTCCGACTCACATCGCGGGCACTCGATCGTTGCTGGCGGCCGTCTCGCCCACCCGCTGTCACCGTCGTACGTCGTCGTCGCCGTGTCCATGCTCGACAGCCTGAACTTGTTCGGACCGTCACCCCGCCGGAGTGGGGCAGCGATCCGCTCCCCGAGCCATACGAGCTTCGAGAACAGAATCGCGAGCCATCCAGACACTATCTTATGGTACGTATTCTGATGGCTTAAATTTCCGGGCAGCGCCGACGCTGACCCGGTACTGTGCGGTCGATAGGTTTTCACGGCGACCCACAGTATGTGTGGTATGGCTTTCGACGCCGTTGTCGATATCGCGCCGACCGTCATGGGGCTTGTAGCAACTGCTGGAGAGTGCGTCGTAGGACAACTGGAGCCCAGCGTTGCCGCCGAGCTATCCAGGCCACTTCGCGGGCTCGTCTCCTTTATTCTCGTTGTCGTGTCCGGTGCGGTGATACTCCGACTGCGGCGGGCTTCTGTCGCCGATTCTATCGACGCGATATCGGCCAGCCCGGCGACCGCCGTCCTCTACGGCATCGCCGGATACGTGATATTCGGGATCGTCGGTCTCTACGGGGCCACAACCTTGGCGCGCCTCAGTGTCGCCGGCGGTGTATTCGTCCGTCTCGTCGTCCTCGCCAGTAGCGCCGTTTTCTTGTTTCTCACCGGGTTCGGGTTCCTCGTCGTCGGGACGCTCCTGACTGAACTCCTGTACCACCGTCAGCCGTCGCACGGGCTACTCATCGGCGCGTCTCTCAGTGCACTCACCTGGGTCCTGTTGTCACCTGTCGGCAGTATCGTCTCCAGTCTCGGCATCGCCGCGTTCGGAATCGGCGGCTCTGTGCGGGTCTGGATACACTCCGAACGAACGGTCGAGACAGAAGTCGACCCACGCTGACACTCTTCGTTCGAACTGTCGTTGCGGGTCGCCTGGAAAACGTCGAAAAGAGAGTTCGTCAGTCGGTCCCTGTCGCAGCGTCGTCGCTCCGTTCGGAGATATCCGTCACCATCTCGTCGCCAGCGGTCACGATGTCCATGTCTTCCCGTTCGGAGAGGTCCTGGATGGTTTCCGCAAACTCCTCGGACTCGAGTATCTGGTACTCGTTGTCGAGCCCCAGATACACCGTGTAACACATCAGACACAGGATGAGCGCGAACGGGAGTCCCGTCGTGATTGCGGCCGTCTGGAGCGCCGTCAGTCCGCCACCGATGAGCAGGATAGATGCGACAAGTCCCTCGGTGACGGCCCAGAAGATCCGTTGCGTTCGTGGAACATCGTGCTTACCGCCCGAGGTCAGGTGGTCAATGACCAGTGACCCGGAGTCCGACGACGTGACGAAGAACGTGATGACCAGCAGGGTCGCGAGCAGTCCGCTGACGACACCGAGCGGGAACTGCTCCAGCAGGGCGAACATCGCGACGGTCTGGCCGACCTCGTTGTAGGTCGCTATCGCCTGCCCGTTTCCTACGAGCGAATTGAACATCGCGCTGCCGCCGAACACCGACAGCCAGAGCGTCGAGAACAGCGACGGAAGGAACAGCACGCCCAGGACAAACTCCCGAACGGACCGACCCTTCGAAATGCGCGCGATGAACATTCCGACGAACGGCGACCACGCGATCCACCAGCCCCAGTAGAACACGGTCCAGGCGGTGGGGGTGCCGTTCGCGGCTTCGTTGAGCGTCCCGGTGAAGAACCCGAGCGCAAGGATGTTCCCGAAGTACGCGCCGAGTCCCTCGACCCACGTCCCGAAAATGTACACCGTGGGACCCACGATAGCGAGGAACCCGAGAAGCGCGAACATCAGGTAGAGGTTGAGCGTGCTCAGGCGTTTGACCCCACCGTCGAGCCCTGCCGCAACTGAGAGCGTCGCGATGAGCGTGATACCGGCGATGAGCGCGACCTGCGGCCAAGTCCCTGTCGGGACACTCACCGCACCGAGCATGTCCCCGCCAACGTAGGACAGTCCCGTATTGACCTGGGCAACACCGAGTCCCAGCGAGGTCGACAGCCCGAACAGCGTCGCGAACACCGTCACGAGGTCGATGACATGGCCCGGCCAGCCGTAGATTCGCTCACCAAGGAGGGGCCAGAATATCGACCGGAAGGTAAGCGGGAGCCCGCGGTTGAACGAGAAAAACGCGAGGCCCAGTCCAACCAGCCCGTACACCGCCCACGGGTGAAAGCCCCAGTGGAAGAACGTCTGTGCCATCGCGGCGGACGCTGCCGCACCGGTTCCGGCTTCGGCTCCGAAGAAACTCGGCGGGTTCTGGAAGTAGTACAGCGGTTCCGAGACGCTGAAGAACATGAGGCCGATGCCCATGCCGGCGCTGAATAGCATCGCCATCCAGGAGAAGTCGCTGAACTCCTTCTCGGCCTCGACGCCGCCGATCTTTATTTTACCGTACTTGCTGAACGCGAAGTACAGCAATGTGACGATGAACACGTTCACCGCCAGCAGGTAGAACCAGCCGAAGGTGTCCCCGATGGTATTGAACAGCCACGTGTACGCGGAGGCTGCTGTGTCGCCGAGCAGTATCGTCACTGCGATGAACAGCGCAATTATCGCCAGTGCCACCGGGAAGACAACTGGATGGATGTCGAAGCCAGCCGCCTGAATGTTCGTATCACCGGGCTCGCGGTCGGACTCCGGATGGAACAGCTCTACCTGGAGCCCGTCCGACATTTCGCCGGCTTGTTCGTCACTATCTGCCATACGTTACCCCTCTCGAACGTGGTACTGGTCTGTGGAGTCTCATTGTCGTAGTCTCGGTCTTGCTCTGTCACGGTCCGCTGCTACCATCATGCCAGCGATGTCCCAGCGATGGGCGTCTACAGCGTTCGCATCCTGTTTGGCTCTCTGTGCTCGCTTGCGGGCACCGTGTGCCCGCGGGGCTATTGTCGACGTATTTTATGTGCTACTGAGTCTCATACATATACACTAATGCAACTCTAATAAAACTTCACGTTAAACACCAATATATAACGGATTGAAGGCTTGTACTGCTGTGGCTTCGGAGACATCTACACTATCTAGTACATTGAGGTTTGGTACTTCCCGGTGAGCCGGTCACCAATCGCGTTCCCTGGTGGGTGTCTTTATTTCGGAATCCCGCCTATCGTCGCTATGGCACGACTTCTGGCGACGGGAGCGGCCGCGGTGGCAGCACTGCTGATGGGCGTCGGTCTCATCGGGATGACAGCTGGCGACTTTCGACTCGCAGGGTTTAGCTTCCTCAGTGCGAGTCTGGTTATCTACATCCGTGAGACACGGATAAAAAGCGCGTAACGGGTGTCAGATATCGTTAACGCTCATCCGCTGGCTGATGACTGGCACGCTCGACGTTCTGACCACCTTGTCCGTCGTCCCGCCGAGGAGGTTCCCGAGTTTCCCGCGGAACGCTGACCCCAGAACGATTGCGTCCATTCCTTCGTCTTCGGCGAACTCCACGATTTCTTCGCTTGGCGCCCCGGTTTTGAAATGTGTCTCGTAGTCGACGCCGTGTTCTTCAGCAACAGTCCCGAGACTCGCCAGCACCTCCTCGCCGTAGTTGCGATACTCCTCGCGCATCTCCTCCTCGTCATCCCTGAGTGCGAGCGCGCGCGGTGTCCCCGGGAGGTCGATGACATACAATGCATGCACTGTCGAGTCGAGCGCAGCAGCGAGTTCGATGCCGTGTTCTGCCCCTCTCCTGGCCTCGTCGCTGCCGTCGTACGGGACGAGTATGTGGTCGTACATGGTAGCTGACTCATGTGTATTTCCCACACACACCTGTTATAGGTTTCCCCGCTTATGGCGCGAGCCGTCTGTCTGAACGCCGATGCCGGCTTACAGTGCGTCGTTCTGGGCCTTGCGTGCCACGTTGTCGACGGGATAGCCCGCGTCACGAATCGCGGTGATGATCGTCTGTGCGTGCTCTGCACCGCTTGTCTCGACGTTGAACACGAGGTAGGCCTCCCCGATTTCGAGATTCTCGACGGACCGTTCGTGCCGGACATCGTGGATATTGGCCCCCTGTCTGGCGATGACACCCGATATTTCCTCCATCACGCCCGGCTGATCGTTGATGCGGACCCGGAGCTGCAGGAGCTGTTGGCGCTCTGTGAGCGCGTGGATGAGAACCTCACGCATCTGTGTCATGTCGAGGTTCCCGCCACAGAGTAGCGGCATCACCGTCTCCCCGGACACGTCGAGGCCGTCGCTCAGCACAGCGGCCACCGAGGCGGCCCCGGCGCCTTCGACGACCTGTTTGGCCCGTTCCATCAGCAGGAGAATCGCCTGTGCGATATCGGTGTCCGAAACTGTCACGACCTCGTCTACGTTCGCCTCGATTATGCCGAGCGTCGTCTCCGAGATACCGCCGGTGGCGATACCGTCGGCGATAGTGTCGACTTCGTCAAGCACGACCGGTATCCCCTTGTCGAGGCTCTCGTGGACCGTCTCCGCACCGGTCGCCTGAACGCCGACGACACGCGTCTCGGGCGAGAGGTGTTTGATAGCAGTCGAGACACCGCTGATGAGACCACCGCCACCGATTGGAACGACAACCGTGTCGACGTCGGGGCAGTCGTGGTACATCTCCGTGCCGAGGGTCCCCTGTCCGGCGATGATGTCCAGGTCGTCGTAGGCGTGGACGAACTCGGCGTCGGCTTCCTCGACGACGGCCTTGGCATGAGACATCGTCTCCTGAAAGTCGTTGCCGACCAGTTCGACGCTCGCGCCGTAGCCTCTGGTGGCGTCAATCTTCGCCTGTGGTGCGTTCTCCGGCATGAAAATCGTCGCCTCCGCCCCGCATTTCGTCGCGGCGAGGGCGACGCCCTGAGCGTGGTTGCCAGCGCTGGCGGCGACGAATGACTCTACGCCGTCGGCGACATCCTGTGAGATTTTGTTGTACGCGCCTCTGGTTTTAAACGACCCAGTCCACTGGAGATGCTCCATCTTCAGGTGTACCTCAGCGTCGACGAACCCGCCGAGAGACGTACTCCGCTCGACCGGCGTCTTTTTTACGACTGTGTCGTCATCCAGTCGTTCGCGGGCTCGTTCGATGTCTGCGTACGTGACGGGCAGCGTGTCCGATTCTGTTTGTGTCATAATTGGTATCGTTTCGGAGCGTCTGTCAAAGTTGTTGGGTCGTGTGCTGTCCCGCTATCTGATGATTCGCTCGCGGGTCGGATCGAACAGCGGCTCGTCACGCACCGTCGCGTCGTATGTCTCGCCCTCGCACTGTATCTGAACCGACGTTCCGGCTTCGGCGTGTTCGGTCGGGACGTACGTGTAGGCGATCGACTCGTCGATACTGTAGCCGTAGTTCCCGGCCTGCACGTAGCCGAGTGTCTCACCGTCTTTCAGGACTGGTCGACCGCTCAGCATGATATCTGTCGAGTCGTCGAGCGTGACCGGGGTAATTTTGCTGTCGATACCCGCCTCGCGTGCGGTTTCCAGAGCTGCCTTGCCGATGAACTCGGTGTCCATGTCGACGGCGAAGGGCAGCCCGGCCTCGAAGGGGTTCGAGTCCGTGTCGATGTCCGTCCCCCAGAGGCGGTAGCCTTTCTCTAATCGCATGGAACTGAGCGCGCCGCCGCCCATCGGCCGAACGCCGAGGTCCTCGCCGGCGTCCTGTAACGTCTCCCAGAGGCGCTGGCCGTACTCCGTCGGCGCCCACAGCTCCCAGCCGAGTTCGCCGACATAGGAGACCCGCAGGGCGATGACCGGCACGTCGCCAACGTACATTTGCTTGGCCCGGAAGTACGGGAAGCCGTCGTTGGTCACGTCCGCGTCGGTACATCGCTGGAGGAGGAGTCGGGCGTTCGGCCCCCAGAGACCGATTGTCGACTTCGCGCCCTCCTCGACGTGGACCGACACCGTCGCGGGAGCCTCGTCTTCCAGGTGACCGCCGTGGATGCCGGGGGAGTTCCCGCCGCCGGTCGTCACCATGAACGCCTCGTCGTCGAGTTTGACGACCGTGATGTCCGCGAGAATGCCACCGCCCTCGTTCAACAGCAGCGAGTAGCGGACCTGCCCGACGTCGAGATCCATGTCGTTGCTACAGACCCGCTGGAGGAACGCCTGGCTCCCCTCGCCTTCGACCATGATCGAACTGAACGTCGTCATGTCGAACATCGACACCTTGTCGCGGGTGTGGAGATGCTCCGCAGCCTCGATTTTCGAGCGGTTGATGCCCTGCCAGCCGTCCTGGTCGGGAATCCGGTCCTCGTATCTTTCGACTAAGTCGGCGTTCGACTCGTACCACTGTGGCGTCTCCCAGCCGCCGCTCTGGTAGAACTCCGCGCCGAGTTCTTTTTGCTGGTGGTAGAACGGACTCGTCCGAAGTCCCCGGTGGTCGTCGGGCTGCCACCGCGGCTCGACGATGCTGTACACCTGCTCGTAGCGCTTGGCCCCGCGGTCGACAAAGTAGTCCTTCTCGCCGGCGTGGGGTTCGAACCGCCGGACGTGGATGCCGCCAGTGTCGACCGGACCGGACGGCAGCCGCGGAACGCCGTTCTCCATCCACTCGGCGAGGATGCGGCCGTAGCCGCCGGAGTGGGTCCACCAGATAGCCAGTCCGGTCCAGAGGCCGTCGACCTGCGCTGTCTCGCCAACGGCGGGCATCCCATCAGGTGTAAAGACGAAAATCCCGTTCTCGGTGGCTTCGTATTCCACGTCCTGTGTCGCCGGGAGCAGTTCGTCGAAGGCCTGCTTGGCCGATTTGTCCCGCCCGCGGTGGGTCGGCGTCTCCCAGTGTTCCTTCGTGAACCCCCTGACCGAAGCCTGGTGTTCCTCGGAGTTTTTCCCCATCGCCTCGGGGTCGACTGAGAGTGGCTCGTGGTTGTACGACCCCATCCCGAGCGCGTCGCCGTGGGTCCGGAAGTACAGCGAGTGGTCCTGGTCGCGGCCGACCGGCCGGTGTGGCCCCTCGCTCATGTACTCCGCGATGGAGCGGTCACCCGGTACGTCCAGCCCGGTCGTGTTGTCGCCGACCGAGGTCTCGGCGTCGGCGAGTTCGTCCATCGGTTCGGTGACAACGTACTGGTGTTCGACCGGCGCGATTGGCAGGTCCAGCCCGGCCAGTTGGCCAGTCTGGTAGCCCCAGTTGTTCGTCGCGATGACCGCTCGCTCGCAGTCGATTCGCCCCTGATCGGTCTCGACAGCGTTGATTTCGCCGCCCGAAACATCCAGATCCGTGACCTCCGTGTTCCCGTAGAACGACGCCGAAGAGTTTTCCATATACCACTGGAGCGCGCCGATGCCGTCGACGCGTCCATCAGTCGGCGAGTAGTAGCCACCGAGGATTTCGTCCTCGTCGACCATCGGAAGGTGCTCGGTAACTTCCTCGGACGAGAGCAACTGCGGTTCCGGCAGCCCATAGGAAGTCGCCCACTCAACGCGCCGACGGAGGAAGTCCATGCGCTCCTCGCTCCGGGCCACTTCGATGCCACCGACCTCGTCGTAGACGCCAGCATCGGAGAGCAGTCGGCTGGTGTAGTGCGCCGTCTTCGTCTGTATTTTCGACGGCGACGTCTGGAACATGATGCCGGGCGCGTGGACTGATGACCCACCGGTGACCGGGAGCGGTCCCTGGTCGATGACGACAACGTCCTCCGCGCCGAGTTCCGTCAGGTGATACGCGACGCTACACCCGACGGCCCCGGCACCGATAACAACAGTATCCGCCCGAGACGGGGGAGTCTCTGTGCTCATGTATCTCGTTTGGGACTGTTTCTGTCACAATCTTAAATACACCGGTGGGGAGAACCACGCAAAGAGGAGATTTCCGGGTAGAGCGGCACAGTGTCGATTATTCGGCCGGTATCTGAGCGTCTGTTGTCCGTCGCAAACAGGGAGTAAACGGCCAGTCGGACTGAACCACAGCGTGTTACAATCCCGATAGAATCAGCGGCGGGTCGGAGGTTGCTCTCAGACGAGCGGCTCCTCGCGGACCGTCGCGTCGTATCGCTCCCCTTCGTAGAGGATTTCGACGCTGGTTCCGGGTTCAGCGTACTCCGGCGGCAGGTACGTGTAGGCGACACACGCGCCTTCAGTGTAGCCGTACTCGGCGCTGTGGAGATAGCCGATGGTCTCGTCACCGTCGAGGACTGGCTTGTTGTCCAACACGACGGCGTCCTCGTCGTCGAGGGTCAGACAGGCGACCTTGTGGTCGATGTTGTCGCCGTCGGCGGCCGCCGCGACCGCCTCCTTGCCGATGAAGTCGGTTTCGAGGTCGACGGCCCAGCCGAGGCCGGCCTCGTAGGGGTTGTGCTCCGTGTGGAGGTCCTTCCCCCAGAGCCGGAAGCCTTTCTCGATGCGGAGCGAATCGAGCGCGCCGTTGCCGTACGGGCGGATGCCGTACTCCTCGCCGGCCTCCATGATGTGCTCCCAGAGGCGTTCGCCGTACTCAGAGGGCGTGTACAGCTCCCAGCCGAGTTCGCCCGCATAGGAGACGCGGAGCGCAGTGACGGGGATGTTCTTGACGAAGAACTGCTGGCTCGTGAAAAAGGGGAAGGCGTCGTCCGAGAGGTCGACGTCGGTGACCTTCGAGAGGACCTTCCGGGCGTTCGGGCCGGTACAGACCATCGCCGCCAGGTTCGATGTTACGTCGTTGACGACCACGTCGTCGGGGGATTGCTCGCGCACCCACGCGACGTGGTTGTTCCCGACCTCGCGGCCGGTCGTCAGCAGGAGGTAGCGGTCCTCATCGGTCCGGGTGACCGTGATGTCGGCCCGGACGCCGCCGCCCTCGTTGCACATCAGCGTGTACTTCACGTCGCCCACGTCGATGTCCATGTCGTTCGTACAGAGGTACTGGACGAACTCACCGGCGTCGCTCCCGATGACCTCCATCTTATTGAACGATGTCATGTCGTGGAGACCGACGTTGTTCCGGACGTTCAGCGCCTCCGCGCCCTCGATTGGCGACCAGTACTTCGCCTCCCAGCCCTCGCGGTCGGGGATCCGGTCACCGTACTCCGCCAGCAGGTCGGCGTTGGAGTCGAACCAGTGTGGCTCCTCCCAGCCGGCCTCAGCCCACAGTTCGGCGTCGTACTCCTTGTGTGTGTGGTACATCGGGGTCCGACGGATGTCCCGCTGTTTGTCGGTCCAGACCCACTTGGGGTGCATGATGTTGTAGACGATGCGGTACTCCTCGCCGCCGATGTCCCGAGCGAAGTCCCAACTGCCCTCGTGCTCGTCGAAGCGGTTCACGTCGCAGTGGGCGAGGTCAATCGGGCCGTCAGGGAGGCGCGGGACGCCGTGTTCCATCCACTCGGCGAGGGCCTTGCCGGCACCGCCGGCGTGCGTGACCCAGATGGCCGCCGCCGTCCAGAGACCGTCGTACTCCTGGACCGGTCCCATCACGGGGAGGCCGTTGGGCGACTCCGCGAACATGCCGTTGTACTTGTGTTCGAGTTCCTTGCCGGCCGTCGCGGGCAACAGCTCGTCGCTGGCCTGGCGCGGGGCCTTGTCCGGCCGGTCCGGGTGGGTCGCGTTGTTCATGTGGTAGTCGGTGAACTCGTGGACCGATCCCTGCTCGCCGTCGGGGTCGTTCCCGCCGAGTTCCTGTGGGTCTGGCACGATTGGCTCGTGATTGTACGAGCCGATGCCGTAGGAATCCCCGTGGTTCCGGTAGTACATCGCGTTATCCTGGTCGCGGAGAATCGGCCGGTCTGGCCCGACGAGAAGTCGCTTCGCCTTCTCTCCGGAGACGTTCTCGTAGTTCTCGAACAGCGGGTGGTCAGTGATGTCGACCGCGCTGTCGGCCAGTTCATCCAGCGACTCCGTCATCGTGTACTGGTGCTCGACCGGCGTCACCGGCAGGTGGACGCCGAGCTTCTCGCCGAGCTGGCGGGCCCAGATGTTCGTCGCCACGACGACCTCGTTACACTCGATGGTGCCGTTCTCCGTGACGACGGCCCGCACCGAGCCGTTCTCGGTCTCCACGTCCTCGGTGCGGGTATGCGGGACGAATTTCGCACCCCGGTCCATCGCTTCCCGGGCCAGCGCGTCACAGGCGACGACGCCCGAGACCTGGCCGTCCGTCGGGGAGTAGTAGCCGCCCTTGATCTGGTCGGCGTCGACCAGCGGGAGGTGGTCGGTGACTTCCTCTGGGGACAGCAACTGCGGGTTTTCGATGCCCCAGGCCTTCGCGTATTCGACGCGGCGCTGGAGGAAGTCCATGCGCTCCTCGCTCCGGGCCACCTCGATGCCACCTGTTTCGTTGTACGCCTGGTGTCCGTCAGCCCCTTCGAGGTCCGAGTACAGCCGACGGCTGTAATCCGCAAACTGGCTGAGGACCTTCGGTTCCGCGGTCTGGAACATGATTCCGGGGGCGTGCGTCGACGATCCACCCGTAGTCGGCATCGGCCCCTGGTCAACCACGACCACGTCTTCGCGGCCGAGGTCTGTCAGCTGGTACGCGATGTTACAGCCGACGATTCCAGCACCGACGATGACGGTATCGGCATGGGTCGGCAGGCTATCGGTTGGCTCCATGGCTCTGGATAGAACGTGCTATGGCGTGGCAATATAGTTACCGCCTAACCCCTCTCCTTTGCAAAATAAAACCGAATTGTCACGTAGTGTTTCAGAATAACAGGAGTACCATTGTTAATAGATTTGGGCCCCCTGTGGTGATTGTCGCCGTCGTTCAGAAACTCCAAGTCGCGTCCGACAGACAGATTGTACTGTCACGTTATGTATTCATAATCCAGCAGAGTGTCCCCAGCGGTGCGTTCACCCCATCGACGGCAGCGTATCAGCCAGCGCTTCTGTCCTGAAAGAGAACCACAGGACCGCGCTATCGGCCCGGTGCAGCGCCCACTCCCAGCGTTTTTGTCCGCGCACCGCCGGCCCTTGGTATGGACTACGCGCCCGTCACGCACACGACGACTGACCGACAGCTCGGACGATTGCCGTCAGGGCGAGACGTGTCTGTGACTGTCCACCGGTACGTCGGCGGTTCCGGACCGACTGTGTATATTCAGGCGGCGCAACACGGCATCGAACTCAACGGTCCAGCCGCGTTGCGACGGCTCCACGACCGCCTGACTGACGTGGCCATCGCTGGGAGGGTGCTTGTCGTCCCAGTGGTGAACCAGCTTGCGTTCGACCACCGGTCATACATGACCCCCGGTGAGTACGACGTGATGAACCCGAACCTGAACCGCGTGTGGCCGGGCGACGAGTGCGGGAGCTTACAGGAGCAGTTCGCCGCCCGACTGTGGGAACTCGTCAAAGGCGCCGACGCGGCAGTCGACCTCCACACAGGCACGGCAGATATGCTGGAACACGTCAGATGCCGGGCGGGCGACCCGGCCGCCGAGCGCCTCGCCGAAGCGTTCGGTACGTCCTACAGGCTCACCGACGTACCCGATGACACAGACGACGACAAGTCCGGAAGGACGTTCCGGGCTGCGACTGCAGCAGCCGGGATTCCAGTTATCACTGCAGAACTGTCGAACAGTCGTCGGATTGTACAGGACGCGGTTGCAGCGGGTGTCGACGGGATACAGAATCTTCTACGCGAGCGTGGCGTTCTCCCTGAAGAACCCGAGTCGAAACCGTCACAAACGGTACTCCGAAACGATGCGGAGCCGGTCACCGCGTCGGAATCGGGGCTGTTCGAATCCCGGCCAGACATCACCGTCGGCGACACTGTCGACGCCGGGGAGCGACTGGGAACTGTATACGAACCAGCCTCCTTCGAGCAACAACAGGTCGTTCCAGCGACAGAACGAGGAGTGATATTCTCGATTGCCAGGGAGTCCGTCGTCGTGAAGGGGGAGCGTCTCGCGGGTATCGCGATACCGGGATAACCGGCTCACCACGAGGGCGCACCGACGAGTTCTGTTTCAGAGATGTGGTGGTAGCCGTAGTTCTGTGGGAGTTTATAAATGGGTTCGGTATTCCACACCCATCTCTACACCATAACGTGTCATAGTCACTCAATGACATGGGACTCCACACCGCTTTCACGGCGCTCGCGGAGGTTATCGATGCGTACGAATCCCGCGGTCGGTCCATCAAGACCGTCGAAGCATCGCCTGCCGACATCGGTGGTGCAGTCCTCGATGTGACGGTGGCAATGCCGGTCTCGTTGCGTTCCGGTGGCGGCGCTGACGAGAGTCTCACGCCGGAGACTGCGAGGTTGACCGAGAGTGGTGACCTCGAGGTCACGTTCTCCCCACCGGCTGCCGAACTCCCGTCGACTTCCGGTGTCTCACTGTCGATATGCGACGCTTCGGCGACGGTCACCAACGATGGCCTGCTCCTGACGGTGCATCTAACAATCGACGCCACGGATGCACCAGAGGGGGCAGCCAGCGCCGACTGCGGGCCTGACCGGGCAGGCTCCAGCGACACAGCGACCACCACACCACGTTCGGCCGGGACCGTCGAGGGTGACGATGACCCGGTCGATGGGTCGGCCGTCTCGGCTGCAGAGTCTACCAGCGACGGAGAAAGCGGGTCACAGGAAAACTCACTGGCAGGCGACGCGTCTACGGCGGACGCGCAGTCGGGTCACGACACCGACTCTGAACCCGACCCATACGCCGCCGTCCGCGACGACTCCGTGCCACCGTACGAGGACACCGACTACCTGCAAGCACTGTACGACGGATGCGACAACTTCAGAGAAATCGCCGACAAAATACAGATGGACGTGTCCTCCGAGACAGTCCGACGGTACATGATAGAAGCGGATATCCACGTCCCGAACACGTACGACACCTCCAGTGACGACGAGGAAGACCCGTCGACCGAATCAGGTGCCTCGGACGAGGACGCGACTCAGTCCGGAGCTACGGATGAGGAAGAACAGGTCACTGTGGTCAAGCCTGTCTCGGCTGAGTCATCCGGTCCCGCCGACGAGTCAGTCGGAGAACTTCCCGACGAACAACTGGTCACCGACGGGATCGGACTCCCGGCTGAGGTCCAGTTGCGAGACGTCGCGGACGCGGTCGTCGAGTCAGACACGGTGTATGAGGTGCAGCGATGTCTGGGGCTTGACCGCAGCCAGGCCCGGGACCTGCTTGAGGAGCTCAATCTGTTAGACCTCGTCCTGTGCCGACTGGCAGACGAACCGGAGCATACTGTCTCCTACAGCAGAGTGGCGAGTCGAATCCGGCAGTGTGCGCCACATAGTGCGTGATGACCGCGGTTTCTTATAAATGGGTTCGATGCCCCACCCACAGAGAAAAGTACGGGTATGTGTTATATATGGCAACACATGGCCCTCGGAACTCACGCAGTCTCAAACAGTCAGGGTGTCCAGACGCTGCTGACGAGCGCCCGATTCGAACTGATGCCGTTCGAAAGCTTCGACGAGGAAATCACCCACCTTCCCGACGACGCGACCATCGCAATTACGACCTCGCCACAGCTCGGTATCGAGAAGACCGTCGAAAAGACGGAGCAAGCCGCTGCAATGGGGTACGATGTCGTGCCGCACGTCGCAGCCCGCTACGTGGAAGACCGGGCGCAACTCGAAGCAATAGCCGGGCGACTGGACCAGGCAGGCATCACGGACATTTTCGTCCCTGGCGGTGACCGCGAAGAACCGGCCGGCGAGTTCGAGTCGGCGCTCGACCTGCTCGAAGCGCTCGCGGACACCGAGTACGACTTCGAGGAGGTGGGCATCACGGGCTACCCCGAGGGGCACGACTTCATCGACGACGAGACGCTGGCGGAGTCGATGGCACGGAAAGCACCGTACGCAACGTACATCGTCACGCAACTCTGCTACGACCCGGATGCTGTGTTGGAGTGGGTCGAAGAGATCCGTGCTCGCGGTATCGAACTCCCGGTCGAAGTCGGCATCCCGGGGGTAATGAACTACCAGCGACTGATGCAGATCTCCCAGAAAGTCGGTGTCGGTGACTCGATCAAATTCCTCAGAAAGACCACAGGCATTCTCGGATTCGTCAAGCAACTGGTCGGTTCTCGCGGGACCTACGAACCAGACGAACTCATCGACGGCCTCGCGCCATACGTCGGAGACAACGACTACAACATCCGGGGCATCCACATCTACACTTTCAATCAGACGCCCGACACGGAGAAATGGCGGCACAAGCGTCTCGATTCCTGACCCCGACTGATTGCCCGGACTCGGACGGCCTCCCGACAACCACCTGTTTCCGACCGTATTGTAGTCTCTGACAGCGGATAGTGGTGTGTCCCGATAACCACACCGCAGTACAACGAGAGGCGACGTGGATATTCAGCAGACACATCTGTCCAGCGACAGCAAAGCAGGACTGAGTGACGTGTCAAAGCAGCGTAGCGCTACGACAGTTTCAGTGAGCACCGGGACGGCAGTCAAAGAATAAAATCGGCGGACGACAGCGAAGTGCGCTGGCTGCCGGGACAGGCGGAGTCCGGGAGTTAGTCGTCGCTTTCGGCTTCTTTGCGGGCGTTGAGCTTCGCCTGCTCACGGGCGCTGGGATTGACCGACTCCTTGAACGGCACCTTCGCGGCGGTGGCGAACACCGGTTCGCCGGGTTCCTCTGCGTACTCGTCTGGGAGATGAACCTGGAACTCTAAGTCCAGTTCCTCGTCGTAAATCTCGTCGTTGAGCGGCGTATCTGTGACTTCCTGAATCTTCTCGGCCGGGACGAACCCCATCCCGATGTTGGTTTCGAGGTCCGGGTTCCACCACGGGGACGTGAGGTAGCCACACTCCTCGCCCGTGTCCGGATCAGAGATAAGCCAGAAGTCGGGGGCGTAGTCGCGGATCGGCTCACCGGCAATCTTCAGGCCGATAAGCTTGTGCTGGAACGGGTAGTTACCGTTCTCGATCTGTTCTTTCTGCTCTTCGAGCACCTCTTTCCCGATGTAGTCAGCCTCCTTGTCGTCAGGGACGTGATAGCCCAGATTGACCTGGAACGGGGAGGTCTCGTGGTCGAGGTCCTGACCCCAGGACATGATACCGGCGGCAATCCGGCGGTGGTGTCCCGGCGCGATCTGGCGACCACCGTGGTCTTTGACGGACTCCATAACTGGGTCCCATACCTTCTCAGCGTCCTCGTGGGCGTTTCGGACGTAAATCTCGAACCCTTTCTCACCGGAGAAGCCGGTCTGGCTGATGAGCACGTCGGCCCCGTTGATTTCGCCGTCCATCAGGCCGTAGTACGGGACATCTTTGACCTCGTCGCCGACGACATCGACCATCACGTCAAGCGCTTTCGGACCCTGTATCTGCATCGGTGCGACGTCGATCTCGTCGATTTCGACGTCGAAATCGTTGTCGACGTTGACACCTTGGAGCCACTGCATCAGCGTCGAGTCCGAGATGGAGAACCAGAACTCGTCTTCCTCGGGACGCAGGAGGACGGGGTCGTTCAGGACGCCACCGTCCTCGTTACAGAGGATGACGTACTTCCCGTCCATGGCGTCCATACCTGTCACGTCGCGTGTGACGACGTAGTTCGTTAGCGCTTCGGCGTCAGGCCCTTTGACACGAATCTGGCGCTCTACGGCAACGTCCCAGAGGGTGACGGTGTTGGTCAGTGCGTCGTACTCCTTCATCACACCGCCATCTTCGGGTTCGATGAGGCCGCGCGGGTGATAGAGACGGTTGTAGACGGTTGCCCGCCAGGCACCCTCCTCATTGAATGACTTGTGGAAGAACGGAGACTTTCGAACGCGCGTCGACACTAACATCTCGATGTTGGGGTCACCAGTCTGGCGGAGGTTACGTGGGACGGTCCGGTCTGACTGGTCGACACTGGGATGGTTAGGATGTTCCTCGTTACCGGTCATGCCTCTGAAAGAAGATGTGAAATGCTAATAAAAGATACTGTTACTTGCTTCTGGGATTTATATACGGGGTAGAGTTGACTGGCAGCGACGATGCTCTGAGCCGTTGTTTTACACCTCCTGAGCACGAAACCGTATAATACGGCTGAGGCTGGAAAGTACGGGACGAAACGCCCGGCACAGCGCAGTCGTTGTGACTGCTCAGACAGAGATCATTCCGAGCAACTGCTTGTTCGAGTGTAGCTCACGATAGCGAACTCGCTGTGTGTCGTTCGGTCGGTCTCAGTCCAGCACGACCGGTCGACTGTCGGAAAGACGACATCGCCATCGAAAGGGGCTGATACTTCCGTCAGAACTAGCTCGTCAGCCCGTTGGAGAAACTGTTCGTACACTGTCGCCCCGCCGATGACGTACGTCGTAGATGCACCACTATCGGCCGCTGCTGACAACGCCGACGTCGTCGAGGTAACGGCCGTAACACTGTCCGGAAGGCGATTCGGTGTCGTAGTCAAGACGATGTTCAGTCGCTTCGGCAGCGGGCCACCAAGGTCACGCTGAATACTCTCGAAGGTTCGCCGCCCCATAATCACGGGATGACCGACTGTTGTCTGCTTGAAGTGTGCCAGGTCTTCGGGATACTGCCACGGAATGTCGCCGCCAGCGCCGATCACGCCGTTAGCTGCGACGGCAGCGATCAACGAGACTTTCATACATACCACTTTGTCGGGCTCCTAGGAATAAGTCCGTCCCGGTCGATGAGTGAGGTCACCGCTCGGAACTCACGCATCAGTTTCGCTGCCCGAGTTGGAGACACAGGTGCAAGAATTCTACCAGGTCTTGAGTATCGTACTTCCACCGTTTGTGACCAGTAAGATGCTGTCACAGCAGTGCTAGCCCGGACCGTGATAGCGCATCTCGCGCGCCACTTATGGGGGTCAGCCATATAAAGTGTTGCATGGATACGATTCACCTGTCGCCCGGACCCGCCGCTGCTCAGGCGTTTCGCCTGGGAATCGTTGCGAGCGCTGTCGGTGGGCTCGCCGGAATCGCGACCCTGTACTGGCTAGACGTTCTGACGCCGCTGTTTGCTGGATACGTGCTCGTTCTCCTGTTCCCCGTGTATCTCGTCTTCGCCGCGACAGCGTTGAGCGTGTGGTTGGGATACAACAAAGATGCGACAGCGTTACGGCCAGTCTATCGGCAAAAAGATTCGAGCAGGCAATCGAAGTAGCTTCTAACAGCTAAAGGGATCTAATATTCGCCAGATAGATGTCTTTTTGCTGTTTTTAGATAGAAACTGTCGGATTTACTTTCAGATGTGAGTCGATATGAACAGCAGAAGTTGCTACTGGCAAAGCCGCGGGAAGCCCTTTCCGAGCACCCACTGATCTCCGACTTTCGAACTCACTTCTCTCGGTCTATTAACGTCGCCGCAATGAGGTTCCGCATCCCACGGCGGAGTCTGCCGCTCATCGCTGTCGAGGATAGTCCGATTTCGTCGGCGACTTCGTTCAGCGAGATATCTCTGGGCTCTCCGAAATAGCCGTTTTCGTACGCAGTTGTCAGGGCGGTCCGCTGTTCGTCAGTCAGTCCGTACGACGACTCGCCTCCGGTGTCCGTGTTTCCGTATATTTCGATTATATCGAGTGAGATATCGTTCTCGTTTGCATATTCCCAGATCGTATTGAGCGCGTCGCGGTCCGGGAGCAGGAGTCGGACGAGCCACCCGTTGCCCTTCGTCTCTGTATGAACGAGAAAACCGTTGACATCGGTAACAACGGAGCTGATGAGTTTCGTTTCAGGAGTGTGTTCGATGTAGTATATACCAGTCTGGTCGGTCCAGTCGACAAGATCGTAACTCTGGACTGTCGGGTCGGCATCGAGCATCTCCTCGAGTCGTTCCCTGTCGTGATACTCGATAAGGAACGGAAACACAGTGGATCCCGGGTCGGTGTTCCCCTGTGTAATAACGCGGATGGTTATCTCTCCAAGGTTCTGTAAGGTCGGAACCAGCGCGAGGCGTTCGTGTTCGATGTGTATTTTGGTCGTTATCGACATTGTGTGGGACGGGACTGCTCTCGAGGCGTCAAAGATCAATACGAGCTGGACGGCTGAACAGCAGCATCGGTGAGTTACTGTGTATATGCTGGGTCTCTACGTCAATGTTTACATACACAGGTGCACACACGAGGGCAAAAATATAAATCTGACTGTACTCCGAGCGAGGACAGGCCGGGCTGAGTAGTGCGTTTTCACCGTTGAGAACGGACATGGAACCTGTCCTGGGAACAGACCGGACGGAAACTGGTCGAAAACTGTGTGGCACAGATTTACTCAATGCAGCGACAGCCGCTCTACTGACAATATGTATTAATAATCATGTTAAACCGTCCGTAATAAATGCCCGTGATTATCCACCAGGGGCCTTAGGATGTTGTGGCCAATATAGTATATTGAAATGAGCACCCAACAAAACAGGACAACAGAGAACAGCAAGTTCTCCACCGACGATTTCTATCTGCCGGCAGTCGCACTGCCACCGAACTTCGGGCGCATCGAGTCGGTCGTTTCCGACCTCTTTGATTTCCACGGTGTCGTGTTGATTCCGGACAGTTACAATAAGTAATTCCCCAACCCACCGGTTTGCATTCTATCCGAAAAAGAACCAGCTACGACTACTTAGTCTGCCAGTTCGTCGGCGACCGCTTCGACAACTCCGATGGGAACGTCGTACTCGTCGGCTACCGCTTGTGCCTGGGCTGCCGAGAGCGAACCGTCCCCAGCGACTGCCTCCGTGCCGGATTCCCGAGGCTGTGACGGCGTTAGCGTTTTATCACTGATGGACAAGCTGACTGCGTCCCATCGGGTGTAGTGACCCATCGCATCGAAGTATGCTTTCGTCGCCCGTCGTTCGTCGTCCCGGAACTCGGCAGTCAGAAGCCCCTCCTCACCGACCAGCGGGCCGGCTTTGACAATACCAGCCGGGTTGATAAGCATACTCCCGCCCGCAGCGACGTTGAATCCGAGTTCCTCCGCCGAGAACCCGTCCGGCACGGCGTCGCTCATGTACGCCGAACACGCGGCGACGAACGACTGGGTTTCGAAGGCATACTCACGCATGGCGGGATAGATATCACAGGTATCCACAGCGTCGCTCGTCTCCGCTCGGGTCTTGTCCCCCGGATGCCCGTGCTGTTCCCAGAAGCCGGGCCAGACGGCGGCGTGTATCTCCTCACCCATCGCGGTTAGCGCCGCCTTCGAGAGTGTCATGTGGTTCTCATAGCAGATGAGCCCACCGAGTCGGCCGACAGCTGTTTCGTACGTAGCCAGACACGACGGATCGCCACGGCCCCAGATGGCACGCTCCTCGTGGGTCGGCATGAGTTTCCGGTGGCGACCCACCAGCTCCCCGGTACTGTCGAAGTAAAACAGCGAATTGTAGAGCGTCTCGCTCCCCTGCCGGTCGCTGATTTCGTTCGTCCCCAGCACGAGCGTGAGGTCGGCTTCCGCGACGGTCTCACCGAGGATATCAATCGCCTCGTCGTCGACGTGGAGGCTATTCTTCTGGAGGTCCACCATCAGGTCAGTCCATCTGGGGATGGAAACACTGCCCCGCCAGTATGGATACCCTGGGAAGTACGTCTCCGGAAAAACGACGATGTCTGCACCGTCCCGACCCGCCTGCTCGATATACCGACACGTCTTGTCCAGCGTTCCAGCCTTATCATGGTAGACGGGCTCTACCTGTGCGGCCGCAAGTGTGAAAGACTCAGATGGCATTCGTCTGTGATGTGTCTTCCAGTGACAAATCAATTGAGCCGACAGCCCGGAACGCGGGCCGCGAACGGCGGAGTGCATCAAGTCGTAGCCTACTGGCGTCCGGGCTCCGGGGCCTGCCATGCAACGATGATACCGGCGACAGCGACCACGCCAGCCAGTAAAAACGCCGACGCAAATCCGGCTCTGTTCACCACGGCGCCGCCGGCAATCGGTGCAACGAACGCACCCGCGAGGCCGATACTCGTCTGGAATGCGACCGTCGTTGCAGCGACCCGCAGGTCAACGACCTCTCGGACGTACGTAAACGAGAGGCCAAGCGTCAGTTGGACCGCAAAGCCGATCAACAGAAGGACGGTGACAAGCAACGCCAGCGAGCGAAGCTGCGTGAACCCGAGGAGCAGCGGCGCAGCAAGGCCGAACGAGCACAGCACAACCGGTCGCCGCTTGCCATCGAAGACCCGATCCGATATGAGTCCACCGCTGATTCGAGAGAGCACCCCCACAGCGGGGAACACGGCAACAACGAGCCCACTCACGGCCAGCGAGAAGTTTAGTTCTTGCGTGAGATACGACGAGCCCCAGCTGTTCACAAACAGGTATAGCGCGTAACCGAGGAAGCCGAGAGCCCCGACGAGCCAGACACTCGGGCTCCGCAACACTGCCCCGAATTCTCGCAGAGACGGGGCATCACCCCGACTTCCGCCGTGCCCGCGACTCGCTGGCCAGAAGACGGCCAGGCCGGCGATTGCAGGGCCAATGAAGGCCAGAAGGACAGTCGGCCAGCCGAACCGCTGGGCGATGAGCGGCCCAGTTCCCTGTCCGAGTGCGAAGCCAACCGGGCCGCTGGCGGTGAAGATGCCGACTGCTGTCGCGCGGTGAGAGTCCTCGACAGTCCGGCTCACCATGTCGATACCGGCGTTCCAGACGACGACGTAGGCGGCTCCGCCCAGTGCACGGGATGCGAGGATTGACTCGTACTGGCCGCGCCGGCCGGCTCGCCATCCCCACAGCCCGGCGATGACCAACATGCCTACCGCAATGGCCATCGCGGTTCTCGAATCGGTCCGATCCAGTACAGCACCGGCAGGAAGGCTGACGACGACGGCGGTTCCGAACATGACTCCGACGAGGAGTCCAGCGGCTGTCGGTCCGACCCGCAGTGATTCCTGAATGAGCGGCGTGACGCTTGCAGGGACGATCTCGTATGCGGCCAATCCCATCGAAATCAGGCTCGCACCTGCCACAAGCCACCACGTCGAGTTGGCTGTTCGGACGGCTGTCTCAGCAGTGGGATCCGACATATCGGAGTCAGTCGCCTGTGGTGTCATGCTATCGGCAGAGCGCGTTTGGTCATCGCGGTGTAGTATCGGTATCGGAACTGGCAGTGAAAAAGTCGGGGCAATTCGAATAGCGAACAGTTAGCAGGCGATTCTCGGGCAACACGGGAAGACCTGCTCTGAAGGAGCAGTACCAACGAAGACTCACTATGTGCGGATGAGAGAACGGGCGTATTGAACTATACGACTTGAACTAATCGAGACAAGGCAGTGTTACCTAACGCGGCGGATTATGAGTCTACGGTCCGCATACCGCCAGCGTACACACGGTGGTAATTTATGTTATTTGCCCACATTTAGTTCGAGAGAGAAATATTATCTGGAGAAGTTTCGATTGGTTTTGGGGCGAACTCAGGAATTAAACCAGAGAAGGCATCTATTATGCCGGGTTTAGGAATAAAGTTGCCGCCGAGGGGGCATCGCTACCAAGTATTTGTTTGTATCACTGAACGAGGCAGTATTGTATTCCGGGCTATCTGTCTATCGTACTGTACTCGTAGTATTGACTTCGAACTTCGATCTCGTTTTTCGTATATCTGAGTATTTCCAGCAGGTTTGCCATATATCTGGACGTGAATCTATCTCTGGGACCAGTAATACCGAGGGACACCATAACATCCTGTTCGTCGTTGAATATTGGTACAGCGACACCTCGAACACCTCGGAGATGCTCCTCGTCGTCTATCGCATAGCCCTGGTCGCGGATTTGCTCAAGCGCCGCTTCAAGCTCTGACCGGGATGATAGCGTGTTATCAGTCCCCCTCGGAAGCCCATGTTCGGCAACGATTTCGTTTCGTTTGTCCACCGGAAGATGCGCCAGAATGGCTTTGCCCAGCGATGTCCAGTGCATCTCTGTGTGGTTCCCGATAGGGATTTCGTCGCCCGCAGCCTTTCCGCCAGAACTCCTGTAGAGGATGACCCGCTGGCCGTTCTCCTCGATGCCGGCACCAGCAATCTCACCCGTTTCTCTGCTGAGTTCTTCGACTTTATTACGGAGCAGCCGACCAATATCCAGCCGCTGCCGAACACTGCCACCGAGCTCCAGAAAGCGGAACGACCGACGATACTGCCCGGACTCCTTAACGACGTAATCGCGTTGAACTAATGTGTTGAGATGAATGAAGACAGTGCTCGTGGGGATATCGAGGTGAGACGCCAGATCGGAGAGACCGACCGGTTCAAGTTTTCCGAGAGCACCGAGGATGTCCAGCGTCGTCTCAACCGCGCTGATTGTTTTATTGTTCTGTGAAGGCATAGATGCGCTTTTTTCTGCAGAATAAAATAGGTTCCGCCGAGCGGCAAAATATTTCCAATGGTGTTGGAAGCCAGTACTGCACCCCGAAGCGATCCAGTCTAACAAGGGTACGGATGTTATTTTCTACAATTTCTCCCATTGCGAAGAATGGCAACATACCACACGACCACAACGGTTGTGATATCCAGCACCCGATTTCAAAGTTACAGGGTCTCTGGCGTTGGTTTATCACACCAGCCTGCTCCTGGCGAGCACAACAGGTAGTTTTCAATCTCATTGAAAGAGAGTGGCAGCGCTCCGAGGTCCCATTTGCTCCGACGGAGTAGCTCTCTACTCCGTGTTCCGCGTTACGGTACGAGGTCGCACTACCGAGTATCCATTTGCAGCATGACTCAAAACCGCTAGCTACGCAGTCATACCGGATAGTACTCCACAGTGCTCGCCAGGTTTCGATGTGATTGGTCTGCCTGCCCCTGCCGGTACTACCAACATTTATTAATGATGATTGCGATGCTTATGTTACTCGGTATGAGCGAAGTTACACTATCAAGCGTCAGCAAGGTATACGACGACGACGTCCTTGCAGTCGAGGATCTTTCTCTGACCGTGGAGGACGGGGAGTTTATCGTCGTTGTCGGGCCGTCCGGCTGTGGGAAGTCGACCACGCTTCGGATGATTGCGGGGCTCGAAACGGTCACCGATGGTGAGATTGCTATCGGCGGGGACGTAGTCAACGACGTTCGTCCACAGGACCGGAACATTGCGATGGTGTTCCAGAGTTACGCGCTGTACCCGCACATGACCGTGCGTGAGAACATGTCCTTCGGGCTACGACTGTCGGGTGAATACGATGATCAGATCGAACAGCGCGTGACCGAGGCCGCCGAACTGCTGGAAATATCGGACCTCATGAACGATTTACCGAAGCAACTCTCGGGTGGCCAGCAACAACGTGTCGCGCTCGGGCGGGCTATCGTCCGGGACCCGGAGGTGTTTCTGATGGACGAACCGCTGTCGAATCTCGACGCGAAGCTCCGGACCCAGATGCGCACCGAGATCCAGCGAATCCAGGAAGAGCTGGACGTGACGACGATTTACGTCACGCACGATCAGACGGAAGCGATGACGATGGCCGACCGGATCGTGATTCTCAATCAGGGTGAGCTCCAGCAGGTTGCGCCGCCGGAACGCTGCTACGATAAGCCCAACAACAAGTTTGTCGCGGGATTTATCGGCTCACCATCGATGAACTTCTTCGAAGTGAGTGTGACGAACAGCGGCGGGCGCGCGACGGTCCACTCAGGAGCTGTCGAATTCACAGTCGACGTCGACATTCCGGATGGGGAGTACACGCTGGGCGTCCGCCCCGAAGATTTCGTTGCCGAGGACGCCGGCACGTACATCGAGACAGCCGTCGACGTCGTAGAACCCATGGGGTCTGACAATTTCCTCTATCTGGAGACTGAAGGCGGGTCGAAAGAAGTCGTAGCCCGAGTCGATAGCGAATACCGCCCAGAACGCGGCGACGAAATCGCGTTAGGGTTTCATACAGAGGATATGCATCTGTTCGATTCCGATGGCGAACGAGTGGAACTGACTCAGCTTCAGCGGACAGAATCAATCTAATATGTTGTACGATACTATCGGCCGGAAACAGAGCGAGTGGGCCGGAATGACTGCGAGTCAGATCCGCAGAGTCGGTGAACAGTCGGGGTCTGTTCTCGTTATTCCCGTTGGCAGCGTCGAACAGCACGGGGATCACCTCCCGGTCGTCACCGACACACTTCTGGTCGAGGCGATGGTCGACACTGCCATCGAGCGTCTGGACGACGTTCCTGTCGTGATGACACCGCCAGTCTGGAGCGGGTTCTCACCACATCATCTATCGTTCGGTGGGACCCTGTCACTCGAGTTTGCGCACTTGCGGGCGACACTTGAGGATATCGCGCACGCCGGCATCCAGAACGGATTTGATGCGGTGCTGTTCGTCAACGGTCACGGCGGGAACAGTCCGCTCATCGATGCCGTCGTGAGTACCGTGGGCGTCGATACTGATGCGGAAGTGCTCGGGACGACGTACTTCCATCTGGCATCAGAGAGAATCGAGGAACTCCGGACGACCGAGACGGGGGGAATGGCCCACGGCGGTGAGTTCGAGACATCCCTCATGCTTGCGCTCCGACCAGACCTCGTGGGCGACCCGGAGGTCCGCGACGGTATGCCGCTGGACGAACACTACAGATGGGGCGGACAAGACCTGCTCGACGGGGGTACCGTCGCCGTCTATCGGTCGTTCGACGAGTATTCCACATCCGGAGCCATCGGGACGCCGAAGCAGGCGAGCGCGGAAACAGGCGAACGAATCCGCTCAGTTATCGGCGAGGAACTCGCGGCCCTCATGACGGCGATTCACGAACACAATGCGTAACCAATGATGGACACAACACAAAGAATTATGTACATGGAAATAGGTGACATTAATGATGCAGCCCGATAACAACGACAGGTCTGTCGAGGACAGTATCGACCGTCGACGACTTCTTCAAGCACTCGGCGCAGGCGGTGCCATCGCCATCGCGGGGTGTAGCGGTGACGGTGGGAGCGGCGGTGACAGCGGTGATGGTGACAGTGGAAGCGGTGGTGACGGCAGCGGCGGCAGCACGCAGAGCGTGCAGTTCCTCACGATGGGCGTCGGAGACAACATCAAGCAGTTCTTCGAGGAGAACAACACGGCCTTCGAGGACGAGCATGACGTCGACGTGGAATTTACAAGCGTTACGTGGGACAACGCGCGGCAAACCGTGAACAACCGTGTCGACGGCGGCGAAGCGCCCGATGTCAGTCGCTGGCCGGCGCGCTGGATCCCACAGCTCGTGGGGAAAGACGCGCTCGAACCGCTTGACGACATGATGGACGGGGAGTTCGGTGAGCAGTTCTACGACGGCGTGGCCGAAGGGACGATGTACAACGGCTCCCACTACGGCGTGCCGTGGGCCGCCTCGAACAAGTGCCTGTACTACAACAAAGACGTCTTCGAGACGGCTGGGCTCGACCCCGAAGACCCGTCGCTCGATTCGTGGCAGGATATGCTGGATGCCGCAACGCAGATTCGCGACAGTGATGCGAGCGTCCCAGCACTGGGCCTTGCGGGGGCGGACGCAATCGAAACTGGGTCGCAGTACTACCACTACCACTGGTCACACGGCGCCGACCTCGTGAACGACGACGGAATGCCCGTCGTAAACTCAAGCGGCGCTGTCGACGCCCTCTCGTTGTACACCGACCTCCACCTCGAACACGGCGTCACTCAGTCGTCACCGCTTTCCTCGACTCGGCAGGACATCCGGCAACTGTTCGAAAACGGGGACCTCGGGATGGTTATCGGGCACGTGTACACGGGACTCAACATCACCTCCGCGAAAGAAAACGGTGATGTCGACTTCGACTACGGTATCGTGCAGGTGCCGCGTGGCCCAGAGGGCCGGTACAGCCTGTTCACTATCGACACGCTCGCCGTCCTGAGTCAGAGCGAGCACAAGGACCTCGCCCGGGACCTGATTCGGTTCTATTTCGACGAGGAGCGGCGGTTCCAGTACTCGAAGCAGAAAGGGTTCCTTCCCGTCGTTGAGGCCGTTGGCGAGCGCTCGTACTTCTCAGAGTCGAAGAACTGGGGACCGTTCGTCGAGGCGGGGCAGTACGCCCGCGCCCGACCGAAGCTCGGTAATTTCAGCGAGTTCAACGACCGGATGGTCCAGGCCATTCAGGAAGCACTGGCGGATCGGAAGTCACCGCAAAAGGCGCTCAACGATGCCCAGAGTGATCTCGAAGATGCTATGGAGTGACAGACAGGGATGAGTCTGGCAGAGGAATACACCGAGGCGTCCGATGACTCACGGCTCGAACGAGGGTTGGCGTACGTTCAGCGCAACAGCCGCGCGTACCTCCTCATCGCTCCCGCAGCGGTGTTCCTGCTAGCCGTCGTGGGGTACCCGATTATCGAGACGTTTCGGCTATCGCTGTACCAGTCGCCGGCTGACTCGAACATTGAGACGTTCGTCGGGCTCCAGCACTACGTCGAAATATTCAACAGCGATATCTTCTACCGCCTGCTCTGGCAGACCGGGCGCTGGGTCGTCGTCGGCGTCGCGGGCAAGACACTGCTGGGACTGCTTATCGCCGTTCACCTCAAGGGCGACATTCGCGGTCGGAAGTTCTTCCGAACGGCGTTTCTCATTCCGTGGGGCATTCCCTATGCGATCTCTGCCGTGGTGTTCCGGTGGATAGAGCACCCGCAGTTTGGCTACCTCAACGCGATCTTGCTGAAACTCGGCGTCGTCGAACAGGGTATCGGTATCCTCGGGAACCCGAGCATCGCGTGGCTCGGCGTCGTCGTGGCTGATATCTGGATCGGGACGCCGTTTATGGCGATTATTTTCCTCGCGGGGCTGCAGTCGATACCGCAGGAGCTGTACGAGGCAGCCGCCATCGACGGGGCCGAGAAGTGGCATCAGTTCCGGTATATCACGCTCCCACAGCTGAAAAGCGTCGTCCTGATTGCCACGCTGCTGTCGACGATATGGACGTTCGTCAGTTTCGACGTCATCTGGACGATGACCGGCGGGGGCCCGATCAGTTCGACGGCGACGCTCGTCATCCACATTTATCAGGTAGGCCTCCAGAACGGGAACCTCGGTCGCGGAGCCGCTTACAGTGTCATCGGATTTCTGTTCCTGTTCGTCTTCGCCATTATCTACCTGCGCATCTACACGCGCGGAGGTGACGAGCTATGACGATGGCAGGCCACGACCGGAGCAGTCTCCGCAAAGTCCGGCTGTACGGCGTGTTGATCGGACTGCTCGGACTCATGATGTTGCCGTTCTACGCGATGTTCTCGAGTACGCTCAAGCCGGAGTCAGAGATATTCGCTGCGCCAGCGACGCTGGTCCCCAGCGATCCCAGCTTCCAGGCCTATCTGCAGGTCTGGACACAGACCGACGTGTTGCTCTGGGTCGGGAATAGCTTCATCATCTCCGTGGGGACGGTCGTGCTGACGCTTCTGCTGGCGATACCGGCCGCGTACTCGTGTGCCCGGAACGACTTCGTCGGGAAGCGAACCTTCCTCCTCTCCGTGCTGGTCGTGCAGATGTTCGCACCGGTCGTGTTGATCGTCGGCCTCTTCGACGTTATTACCCAGATGGGGCTGTTCAACACCTATCTCGCTGTAATCGTCCCGGCAGCGGCATTCACGCTACCGTTCAACGTCTGGATGCTGTACGGGTATTTCAAGACGATACCCGTCGCGCTCGAAGAATCTGCGCGTATCGACGGCGCGAGCCAGGTACAAATCCTGACGAAGATTGTGCTCCCGCTCACGAAGCCGGCGCTGGTCGCCAGTGTCACCTACACCTTCCTCTATGCGTGGAATCGGCTACTGTTCGTGCTCACCTTCCTCACTGACAGCGCGAAGTACAACATCCCACGTGGGGTCTTCTCCATGGTCGGGGCGCTGCAGACCGACTGGCGGATGATGCTCACTGTGTCTGTCATCGGCATTATCCCGCTCTTGATTCTGTTCGCCTTCCTGGAGGAGTATATCGTGGCTGGCATGACGGCTGGCGCGGTCAAGGAGTAACCGCCTCTACTTTTATTATCGCCGCGATAGTTGTCCGTGTATGGAATTTGCGATGTGGGCCTACCCGTGGGACCTTCTGGACGAAGGGCCAGCCGAAGTGGAAACACGACTGCGCGGCGTCGGCATTGACGAACTGAACCTCGCCACGAACTATCACACGGTGCAGGCGTTTACGCCGCACAGTCCGGAGCGGCGGACGCTGTTTGCCCGGGCGAGTTCGTATTTCGAGCCCGGCTCAGAGTACGAGAACCTCGAACCGGTTCCGTACGAAGGGATGGACGGAGACTGGGTTGCGGACATCGCCGCCGGTTTGTCTGACCTGACGCTCAATTCCTGGACAGTCGGCTGCCACAACTCCCGGCTCGGGATGGCCAACCCCGAATACACGCTGGAATCTGCACACGGTGACGACCTGATCTTCGGCCTGTGTCCCTCCCAGCCCGCGGTCCAGACGTATCTCTCGGCGCTGGTTTCGGATCTGGCGTCCCGCGATGAGTTCGCTCGTATCGAACTGGAAACGTTCGATTACTTCTACGGAACGGGTTTCGGCTGGCATCACCAGAAGATCCACGCGCAACTGGGCACACTCGGCGAGTTCCTGCTTGGGTTGTGTTTCTGTCCACAGTGTCAGGAGAATGCGACGGCCGAGGGCGTCGATACTGAACGAGCGCGCGAGACGGTAGCCGACGCGCTGGACGATATCGTCGCCGGCGACGTGTCACACGAGCATCCACCGGAGGAGTGGCTCGCGGACCACAGCACCGTCGCCGCGTACGTCGATCTCCGCGAACGGACGCTGGCATCGCTGTACACCACGCTGGCTGACGCCGCGGGAACGACACCGCTTGGCTACTACGTCGGCGCACCGGAACCCGGCCGCGAGTGGATCGTCGGGGCCGACCTGCAAGCGCTCTCGAACCACGTCGATTACTACTGTCTGCCGGCCTACGAATCCACAGCTGACGCAGTCATAGAGGCGTACAACGCCGTTGAGACAGTAATCGATGACGTGCCACTCCACGTCGGTCTCCTGCCGGGCCACCCGGCCATCGACGACGAGGATACCGTGGTCGATATCGTGGAGACCCTCGACTCGACGGGAGTGCCGCGGCTCTCGTTCTATAACTACGGACTGCTTCCGGAGCAGTCACTGGAGTGGGTCGGAACCGCTGTCGAGGCGGCGCGCGGATAGGGGCAAGCGGTACTTTGATATCGGTTCCCGAACGACTGGAGTGCATGGAGATAACCGGCGTGTCAGCGGTCACTGTAGATGTACCGTTGGCCGACTTGGATGAGCATCTCGGAATCGGGCCGTACGTGACAAATCACGGGAGACTACACTCGATGGAGCGCGTCCTCGTCCGTGTCGACACGAACGAAGGGATTAGCGGCTGGGGTGAAATGCGTGTCTTCCTGTCACCGGCGGCCACCGAGTCGATTATCGAAGACGGCGTCGGACCGATGATTGAGGGCCAGTCGCCGTTCGAGATCGAGCGACTCCGTCGACAGGTGTTCGTCGAGTACACGAACGTGGATATGTTCTTTGCGGCGGTCGAAACAGCCTGCTGGGACATTGTCGGCAAAGCCCTCGATAGACCGGTGTATGAACTGCTCGGGGGGTGGACAGCACCGACACAGGGTACTCAGCAACACCGGCAGAGCGTCGACGGCAACAGTCCTGCACCCGCTGACGTCCCCGTCGCGTTCTGCCTCGGCATCCTCTCGCCCGAGGAGTCCCGTATCAAAGCACGAGAAGCGCTCGAAGCTGGCTTCACGGTTCTCAAAACAAAGGCGGGGCGGGACTGGCGACAGGATGTCGAGCGAATCAAAGCGATGCATGACGAAGTCAACGGGCAACTGGAGTTCCGACTCGACCCGAATCAGGGCTGGACGCTCGACCAGGCAGTTCGAGTCGGCGCGATGCTTGAGGATACGGGAATCTACCTGCAGTACATGGAACAACCGATTCGGGTCGATGCACACACGTCACTAGCTCGGCTCCGGCAACGACTCCGCCAGCCGATCGCGCCGAACGAGGACACCTATATCTCGCATAATCTGCAGTCGCTCGTGGAGACTGGCGCGATGGATGTCGGCGTTATCGACCTGACTCCGGCTGGCGGTATCAGCGGGATTCGACAACAGGCAGCAATCCTCGAAGACGCTGGAGTCCCCTTCACGCACCACTGTGCGTTCGACCTGGGGATTCGGACTGCGGCGATCCTTCACGCGTTCACCGGTATCCCGGGCTTTTCACTGCCCCCGGATTCGACGTATTACGGCTGGGAGGCAGATGTCATCAAGGCTCCGTTCAGCGTCAGCGATGGCTGCCTCCCAGCCCCGGATGGTCCTGGCCTCGGTATCACTGTGGATATGGCCGCCGTCGAGGAGTATCGAATTACATGAGCGGACAAGAGCAACATTCAAGAGGACAGGTTACGTGGGGGTTCATGTCATGGTAGAGTTATCACTAGCGGACCGACCGGCCATTGTGACCGGCGCGTCGCGGGGTATCGGGCGCGAGATTGCGGCTCGATTCGCCGAAGCGGGTGGCAATGTCGTCGTCTGCTCGCGCACCTACGAGGACGTTGAAACGGTTGCAACGGACCTCACCGACACACACGAGGGCCGCGTTGTTCCGGTCGAGTGTGACGTCACAGACCGGGGGGCAGTGCGGGACCTCGTCGACACGACCATCGAGGAATTCGGGGACGTTCGCGTTCTTGTGAACAACGCTGGCGGCGCAGACGAGTCCGCCAATCTGTTGCACCGGTGTGACGAGGAGACCTTCGAGTCGATGGTCGACCTGAACCTGAAGAGCCAGTTCATCCTGAGCAAAGCGGTACTGCCGGCGATGGTCGCCGCTGGCGGCGGGTCGATAATCCACATGGGCTCGGTCAACGGCCTGTTCGGTATCGGGCTCTCGGGCTACTCAGAGGCGAAAAGCGGACTGCTGGCGCTTTCCCGAAACATCGCCGCCCATTACGGCCAGCACGGGGTCCGCTCGAACGTTATTTCAGCGGCGACCATCGAAACGGCGAACAGGCGGGCAGAGATGGCAAACACAGAGGAACGGACCGGAGAGACGAGCGCACGGGAGCGCTGGCTCGACCAGTATCCGCTCGGTCGGTTCGGCACACCGAGGGAGGTCGCTGATGCGAGCCTGTTCCTCGCCTCCGAGATGTCGAGTTTCGTTACCGGTGAGAATCTGGTGCTTGACGGCGGATTGACGACGAGCCTGCCGACATCATTCATAAATGAGATCTACGACGCGGACGACCAGCCGACAGCTAAGTAACAGCCATGGAAGAACTAACAACTGACGACGCACCCGAGAGTATCGGCCCGTATTCACAGGGAATCGCTAGCGGCGACCGCATTTACGTTTCCGGACAGGGCCCAGTCGACCCGGACACTGGCGAGGTAATCCAGGGCACGCCCGGCGAACAGACACGACGCACACTCCAGAACGTCGCGGCGGTGCTACAGGCCGGTGGCGCGTCGCTCGACGATGTCGTGAAAGCGACGGTATTCGTGAAGGATATGCGGTACTACGACGAGGTGAACGAGGTGTACGGTGAGCTCATGTCACCACCCTATCCCGCTCGCAGTGCCGTGGAGGTCGTTAAATTGCCAGTGGATATCGACGTCGAAATAGAGGTTATTGCAGAACGGTAGTATGTCGCATCTGGTAGTGTTTGACCTCGATGGGACGCTCACTCGGCAGCGCGGTGGGTTCGAGCTATTACACACCCTCTATGGAACGACATCCGAGGCCGAGACGCTGATGGACCGGTTCGAGGCCGGAGAGATTACGTTTGCAGAGTGGTGTCGAGGAGCGGTCGATGTGTGGCGTGCGAACGATGTCACCAGGTCGGACATCGAGCGCGCGACCCGGGCAGTCAAGCCGAAAGCGGGTGCTGTCGACCTCCTCAAACACCTCCAGCAAACGGATTTCGGGTTTGGAATCCTCAGTGCTGGCGTCGCAAACCTTGCGACACGGTTCGAACCATATGACCCGGCGTTTATTCGTGGAAACTGGCTTCGATTCGAGGATAACCGGATTTCGGGTATCGACGTCGGTGTCGGACCCACTCAGAAAGGAGAATTATTGAGAGAGATTCGAACCAAGCAAAAACCCACGTCGATCACCTATATCGGCGATTCCCACACCGATACTGAGGCATTCGTCGAGGCAGATACCGCGGTGTTGTTCGACCCCGACGAACGCGTTCCCGAAACAGCAATCGACGCAGCGGATACAGTCATCGAAGACTCGGATATGAATACGGCACAGAGGCATATTCCTAGCGCGTAGGCTTATACCCTCCTGTGAGAGGTGTTTATCTTCAAATATGCATATTCTGGATTTGATTTTACAATATTTGATTCTACAGCTGCAGTATGCCGTTCCATAGGGCATAGTACACAGCCAGAGCCTCATTCAAAAGAACAAATCGGGTTCGGCGTAAAATCGGACCGCTGTCGACGTTACTCACTGTGGGACGTGACTCAATCAGCCGGCTCCGGGCAGATGCCACCCAACCAGTAACATCGCGTCAGGTGTTCGCTGTCGCAGTGCCAACATCTAGCAATTTGGAACGGGTTTCGACGGTCCTTTTACCGTCGGGTGGTGACCGACAGTCGAATGAGTCGCTATCGAACGACCGGTTGCTTTCTCCTTCTGGCTGCGATCTGGGGCACCGCCTTCATGGCGACAGACGTCGGCCTCGCCGACCTGCCGCCGGTACCCTTCGCTGCCGCACGCTTCGACATCGCCTCCGTTCTCCTGTTTGCCGCGTTGGCTGTCACAGGGTCCCTCGAACGGCCACAGACCCGCGACGACTACGTGTACGTCCTCGCTGGCGGAACACTTATGATCGGAATACATCACGTATTCCTGTTTACCGGGCAACAGTACGTCACCGGGGCTGTCGCTGCCGTGCTGCTCGGCCTCGTTCCCGTCGTGACCCCCGCGTTGACGAAGCTCGCGTCCAGCGATGACACGTTCACCGCAAATACCGGTGTCGGCGTAGTACTTGGGTTCGTCGGCGTCATCGTCATCGCTGACCCTGACCCGGCGAATCTTCTCAGCAGCACTATCGGAATCGCACTCGTGTTCGCGTCGGCGCTGGCGTTTGCCATCCCGGCCGTCGTCACGCACGACACCAGCCCGTCGATGTCATTTCTGGCCACGCAGGCGTGGTTGATGGCTATCGGGGCCGTTGTCCTCCATGTCACCGTGCTCGCGCTTCCCGGGCAGTCGTTTGCAGACGCATCGTGGACGCCGTCCGCATTCGCAGCGCTGTTGTATTTGGCTGTTGTCGCTGGCATCGGTGGCTTCCTGCTGTACTTCCGCTTACTCGACCAGCTGGGTCCTATCGAGATGAGTTTCATCGAATACGTCATTCCGCTGTTTGCTGCGCTTGCCGGCTGGATCGTGCTCGACCAGCAGGTCACGCTCGCTACCGTCGGCGGATTTGCGTGCATCCTCATGGGATTCATTGCGGCAAAGTGGACGGCGTTGCGAGCGGAGCTTCGTCGGGTCGTCGAGCCGAAAACCAGTCGACCGGCCGACTGACCGAGACCAGTCTGCTGAACAGCACTGACTGGGCCATACTGCTGGATCGAGAAAATCGACAGCGAAGCGGAAAACGGTAAGTATGGCCGTCAGACAGGAGTGGCAGCGGCGTCGCACTTCTGAAAACAAGCGAACTACAATCGGTATTCTGCTATCTTTTCAGCGATTCAGCAGTAGCACTTGCCGTTTGCCGATAAACATGCCTGTAAACGGAATGTTCTAAGCGAAGACCGCATCATAGCCGGTTGCACATACTGGCGATGCTGACGGGTTTTTATAAGATCGCCCGTTGCCGTATGATATGATACGATCCGCTCGGACACTGTGGAGCCGGTATCGATCCATCCCGCTCATCTGGCGCATCTTCGTCGCTTTCGTGGTGGGAACAGGTGCCGGTATCGCGTTCGGGGAACAGATGGCCGTAGTCAGACCAGTGGGCGACCTCTTCCTGCGGCTGCTCAATATGCTGGTCATCCCGATTATCGTCTTCACACTGCTGACCGGCATTCGCCAGCTCTCCCCCGCGAAACTTGGGAAGATTGGTGGTGCGACAGTCGCGCTCTACGCCCTGACGACGACCCTCGCAGGCATCATTGGCCTTGCGGTTGCAAACGTGCTTCAGCCGGGCCGTGGGGTCGAGTTCGGCGGCGGTGAAGCGCAATCGAAAGCGCCGCCGTCACTGTTGGATGTGATTCTCGGTATCGTGCCGAACAATCCCGTTGCGGCGCTCGCAGAGGGGAATTTGCTGGCGACGGTTTTCTTCGTCATCGTGTTCGGAATCGCGCTGACGTACGTCCGCTCCCAGCAAGACGCGCTCGCAGAGCGTGTCGATTCAGTGTTCGAGGCCTTTGAAGTGGGTGCTGAAGCGATGTTCGTCATCGTTCGAGGGGTGCTCGAATTCGGCGTACTCGGCGTATTCGCGCTGATGGCGTCCGGAATCGGCACTGAAGGCATCGGCCTGTTTTCTTCGCTGGGCGAGCTCGTGTTGGCAGTCACAATCGCAATCGTCATTCATATCGGCTTCACCTATCTCGTTTTCTTGATGGGCGTGGTCGCAGATGTCTCCCCGATCGCGTTCCTCAGCGGGGCAAGAGACGCGATGGTGACCGCATTCGCAACTCGGTCGTCGAGTGGAACGCTCCCTGTCACGATGCGTAATGCGGACGAAGACCTGCAGATCGCCGAGCGGGTGTATTCGTTTACGCTTCCAGTCGGTGCAACGGCGAATATGGATGGGGCCGCCATCCGACAGGCAATCACCGTGATGTTCGCTGCAAACGTCGTCGGACAGCCACTGGTACTTACTGAACAGGTCTTTGTCTTGATAGTGGCTGTCCTCATCAGTATCGGAACCGCTGGCGTTCCGGGAGCAGGCATTGTCATGCTCACTGTAATTCTCACACAGGTTGGCCTCCCGCTGGAGGTCGTTGGGTTCGTCGCCGGCGTGGACCCAATCCTGGGGCGGATTGCGACGATGAACAACGTCACCGGCGACCTCGCGGTTTCGACCGTTGTGGGGAAGTGGAACGACGGACTCGACCGTGGTGAGGGCGTCTGGTCACAAAACCTGAGCGGCGTCGCTGAGTTCGTTCCCGGCGACGATTAGGGCTCCGGGGAGAGCGATTGAAACAGAACCTAATGCTGGTACAGTTGTTATTCTAATCTATACGCCCCGCGACTGGACTGACAACAGCAGTATGAGCGTTGCTCGGGCCGGATACGCATTTCAGAAGCGTTTGTCGGACCGATTCGTAGTATCACCGCAGTCTCGGAAACCACGCCGTAACAGTTGCAGTTTACTTTGTTCGTTTCCGTTCCTGCGTCGGGTGGTCTGTGACATACACTTTCGTCTCGTCCGGAACGTCGTCAGTGACCCAGGAGTTCGCCCCGATGCTGACGTGGTCACCAACAGTAATAGCGCCCAGTACTTTCGTGCCAGCCCCGATGACGACGTGGTCGCCGATGTCCGGGTGTCGTTTGTATCCCTTCTTTAATCTGTGTTCGTCGCTCTCGTCTGCTTCGAAGTGGAGTGCGCCAAGCGTCACGTCCTGATAGAGGCGGACCCACTCCCCCACGGTGGTGGTTTCACCGATAACGACGCCGGTTCCGTGATCGATGAAGAAGTGATCGCCGATCTCGGCGCCGGGGTGGATGTCGATGCCGGTCTCAGTCTTGGCGTATTCGGTGAGTTCGCGAGCGTACTCGGAGGCCTCGGCCTCGTAGAGAGTATGTGCGACCCGTTGTACGAGTATCGCCATGAAGCCCGGATAGGACCGGATTATCTCCATGTACGTCTTCGCCGCCGGGTCGCCTTTGAACGCGGCCTCGACGTCTTTTTTGAGTCGCCTGCGAACCGCCGGGAGTTGCTCGATGACGGCATCGACTGTTTCAGCGGGGTCCGATCCGGAGTACGGTCTGATACCGGCAAAGAAGAGACCGCCCAGGGTGTCGAGTCGGTCCAGAACGGCGAGTTCGTCCCGGACCAGTTCAGCGGCGTTCCAGCAGGTCGGGAAGAATAGTCGTTTGAGGATGTCGACTTCCGGCCTTCGGTGTTCCCGTCGCGGGAACTCCATCTGTGTCTGGGTCGGGAACGGGTCTTCATCTGCCCGATACGCTGCGAACAGTTTCTCGTGCGCGTCGCCCGTGTAACAGTAGTCCATATCGAGTTGTTGCCCTGAACCACCTTAATCTTGAAACAAGAGCTATCTTTTCTCATACATGTTGTGTTCTCGCTTGCGCAGTAACACCAGAACTAACCAGAATCCCAGACTGAGAGGTAACTATTTGATACTGGCTTATCATCGACTCTGTATGGACGGCGAGTGCTACTTCTGTCATGGCATCGTATCAGCACCCGAAGAAGGCCATATCTGGCTGCGTGAGCACGACAGCCACGAAGTGTACATGCACGAACAGTGTGCCAGTGGCCACAACGCCATCGAAGGAGGGCAGAGCCCGGCCGGTGAACTCCTGATTACGTGCCCGGAATGTGGCGAAGTCGAGACAGTGTAACAGCCCACGCGGACACCCTGTAGATGGACATCTGTCCTACGGGAGTGTAATATCGACGCCGGACTGGAGGCTAGCTGCTTTCACTGTATTGTACATCAACATCGCAATGGTGAGCGGGCCGACCCCACCGGGGACCGGCGTGATGGCGTCCGCCTTCGCTTTGGCGCTCTCGAAGTCTACGTCCCCGACAAGTTTGTATCCCTTGTCCGTGTCAGCATCAACCCGATTGATACCGACATCGATGACTGTCGTGCCCTCCGAGAGCATCGCTCCGTCTATCATTTCTGGAACGCCGGCGGCGGCGATCACGATGTCGGCGTTGCGAGTCTTTTCGGCGAGAGCGTCGGTCCGTGAGTGACACACGGTCGTCGTCGCGTTGCCGCCCGGTCCGTACTGGATGAGCAGGTTCGCCATCGGTTTGCCGACGATGTCTGAGCGGCCGACGACGACAGCGTCTTTCCCCGCCGTCTCAACGCCAGTTTCGGCCAGTATTTTCTGTATTCCGTGGGGCGTGCAAGGCTTGTATCGTGCGTTCCCTGCGACGAGCCGGCCGACATTTTCGGGGTGGAACCCGTCGACATCTTTCATCGGGTCGATGCGCTCCAGCACGTCACGCTTGTGCACGTGGTCGGGGACCGGCATCTGGACGAGGATTCCGTGAACAGCCGGGTCCGCGTTCAGTTCGTCGATAGTCGCAAACAGTGTCTCAGCCGGTTCGGCCGGGCCGATTTCGTGATGGAACCCCTCGATGCCGATTTCCTCGCAGGCCTGTTGTTTCATCGAGACGTACGTCTCACTCGCGCCGTCGTCGCTCATCAGCACAGTCGCCAGCCCCGGTGTGACGCCCTCGCTGACGAGCGTGTCAGCACACGCTGCCACGCCCTCTGTGATCTGGTCACCGATCTCGTTACCGTCGATTATCGTTGTCATTATTGCTGTGTTCGTTCTCAGCCCGGAATCTCCCGGGAAGGTGTTCGGGAGTGGAATCGCTGCTGTCAGTCAGCAGCTGGAGACCGGGCAAGCGTTCGATATCCGTCTCAAACCCAGCGGGTATAGTGGATGATGTGGAATAGTCCAACCGTTGAAATACCATCGGCTATTCGTCCAGCGACCAACCACAATCGGTCGACGATTCAACAGCATATCGGCCGGAGGGGCAAGGGACCGAAAGTTTTTGTCCTGACCCATGCTTGGTCTAGACAACCATACCGGGAGGCATGTGCCTCTCGTTCGGGAAACTGCACTATGACTGATATCCGGTTCAGCACCGACAGAGAATCGTTCCTCGAAACTGCAGAACGGGCCCCCGACGGCGCTCGCGTGCCGGTCGAAGCTCGCCTCACAGTCACCGATCCGTTCGAGGCGTATCGCCGCGCCCGCAGCGGGACCACAGACGGGTTCTATCTCGAAACGACCGGCGGGCAGTCCGGCTGGGGGTATTTCGGCGTCGACCCGGTCGAGCAAATCGAGGTCTCCGCAGGGGCGACATCCGCACAGGACGGCAGCAGTCCGAGCATCGACGCCATCGACGAGCTACTCGACCGCGAACACCTAGAGCGGGGCGACTGTACGGTTCCATATCCGTGCGGCGCGTTCGGCTGGCTGTCGTACGACGTCGCACGGGAGCTCGAAGATATCCCGGAGACGACTGTATCAGACGGTCTCCCACGGCTCCAGTTGGGCGTCTTCGAGTGTGTCGCCGCGTGGGAGGAGCCACATGACGGAGAGATCGAACTGTACCTGACGGCCTGTCCCGTCGTCGACGAGTCGGCCGAGACGGCGTACGAGCGTGGCCGCGGGCTGGTCCGCGAACTGGCCGAGGCCGCCGTTCACGGCGAGGGGCACGTCCAGCCCCAGCCGACTGCGGCAAGTCAGGCCACGTTCGAGAGCGAGTGCGGCGAAGCGGCGTTTGCGGACCGCGTCCGGCAGATAAAACAGTACGTCAGGGACGGCGACACGTTCCAGACAAACGTCTCACACCGGCTGACCGCCCCGGCGGCCGTCCACCCGGTCAATACCTTCGACGCCGTCCGCCGGGTGAATCCGGCCCCGTATTCGGCCCTGCTTGAATTCCCCGGAGTCGACCTCGTCAGCGCCAGCCCGGAGCTGTTGCTTGACGTCGACGGCGACCGGCTGCTCACGGAGCCGATTGCAGGGACGCGCCCTCGCGGCGCGACGCCGGCTGAAGATGAGGAACTCGAGGCGGACCTCTGCAGTGACGAGAAGGAGCGGGCCGAACACGCGATGTTGGTCGACCTCGAACGCAACGACCTCGGGAAGGTCAGCGAGTACGGAACCGTGGACGTCGCCGAGTACCGCCGCGTCGACCGCTATTCGGAGGTGATGCACCTCGTGTCTCTCATCGAAGGAAAACTACGCGACGGCGTGAGCGTCGCCGACGCGGTCGCTGCGGTGTTCCCCGGCGGAACCATCACCGGCGCGCCGAAGCCGCGGACGATGGAGATTATCGATGAGGTGGAACAGACTCGACGGGGGCCATACACCGGCAGTATTGGGGTATTCGGCTTCGACGACCGCGCGACACTGAACATCACCATCAGGACACTGGTCCATTACGACGGCGAGTACCGGCTCCGCGTCGGGAGCGGCATCGTCCACGATTCGGAGCCGGAGGCGGAGTATCAAGAAACGCTGGACAAGGCCCGGGCGCTCGTCACCGCCGTCGACGAAGCGCTGGGCGAGCAGGGGTCCTTTGCGGTCGAGTCCGGGACCGAGCCGATGGAGAAGATGCGATGATACTCATCATAGATAACTACGACTCGTTCGCCTACAATCTGGTCCAGTACGTCGGCGAGTTCGACGAGGTAACCGTCCGCCGGAACGACGCTATCGACGTGGACGGCATTCACGAACTCGACCCGGACGGAATCGTCGTCTCTCCCGGTCCCGGGACGCCAGCGGAGGCCGGCGTGTCAATCGACGTTTTCGCTGCGACAGAGTATCCGGCCCTAGGCGTTTGTCTTGGCCATCAGGCGCTCTGTGCGGCCCACGGAACCCCCGTCGGCCATGCACCGAGTGTGGTCCACGGGAAACCTTCCGAAGTCCGTCACGACGGGACGGAGCTGTACGACGGGGTCGACGACCCGTTCGAGGTCGGGCGGTATCACTCGCTGGCCGTCGAGACTACTGCGCTGCCGGATACGCTCGAGGAGACGGCTCACACTAACGACGAACAGGGGGTCGTGATGGGCGTCCAGCACACTGAGAAGCCACACATCGGCGTTCAGTTCCACCCCGAAAGTATCCTCACCGACGCGGGGAAACAGCTGGTTGAGAACTTCTGTACGGGGATCGCTGAGGGGTGACCACACGGCGGGAGTAGGGCCTACTTCTCTTCGGGCGGGTCCACGTCGTGATGGGTCTGAATATCAGGCAGTTTCCTGACGGCACGTCTGAGGAGTGACGTGTGGCCACGCTCGTCTCGAAGCCAGGTCACAGTCAGCCCGCCGGCTGCCACGAGTGAAATGACGGCGAACGGACCGCCGGTTAGAACAGCCAGCGCCTGTAACGTCTCAGCGCCACCGAGAAGCAACACCGAAACGGCGACCGCTCCCTGGAAAACCCCCCAGAAGACGATATGCGTCGTTGACGGTGCCACGCCCCGTCGCGTCGCCAGTACTGAGACGACGAGTGTCGAGGTGTCCGCTGATGTGGCCATGAACACGATGATGAGCGCGAGAAACAGAAACAGCAGGAGCAGACCCAGCGGCAGCGAGGACAACAGCGGGAATCCAGCGACGGCTTCTGAACCCCCGCGCTGTGCGATAGCGGCGAGAATATCGGCCCGACCCGTTTGCTGGATGAACAGGGATGTGCCACCGAGCAGCAGGAACCAGACCATCGTCGCCACCGAGGTCGCGACGACGCTGGTGAACACGACAGTCCTGACCCGTCGACCGCGGGAGAGGGCGGCCACGAACAGCCCCGCAAACGGAGCCCAGGAGAACCACCACGACCAGTTCCAGACAGTCCACTCCGCGACCCACGCCCCACCGGTGTGGAGACTCAGCGGAACAAACTCCACGATGTAGGTGCCGAGTGCCTGTGTCCCTCGTTGGAGGACGAACGACCGTGGCCCCACAGCGACGATGAGGAGCGTGAACAGACCGAACAAGACAACGTTGAGGCCGGCAATCCGACGGATGCCGCGGTGAATCCCGGTCGCACTGGAGACGACGAATATCAGCGTCAGTCCGCCGACGAACAGGACCGGTCCGACCTCGCCGGCCGCCACACCCCACTGGTAATTGATGCCAGCGAGGAACTGCTCGCTCACGAGTGCGACGGAGGTGGCGATGCCGCCGATAGTGGCAAAGACAGCCAGCGTATCGACCAGTTTGGTCCAGACCGAATCCAGCCCCTCAGTTCCCAGCACCGGTGCCAAGACTGTCGAGACCCGGAGCGGCGCGCCTCGCGTGAACGCGAAGTACGCTATCGGAACGCCGATGACGGCGTACGCGCTCCAGGCCGAGACGCCCCAGTGAAAGAGGGTGTACACCAGCGCACCGTTGATAGCGTCCTGCGACCCGGCGGCGGCCCCGGTGTACGGCGGCGGTTGGGTGAAGTGAAACAGTGCCTCCGTCGGCCCCCAGAACACCAGTCCGGCCGCGATGCCGGCCGTAAACACGAGCGTGAAATAGGTCGGATAGGTGTAACTCGGCTCCGTCTCCGGACCGCCGAGTTTGATATCGCCCCAAGGCCCCAACAGCAGGAACAGGCAGTAACAGACGGAGAGAAAGACGGCAGCGAGAAACAGTGGGCCGCCGCCGCGAAGGGCTGTGGCCGCAGCAGCATCAACAGCACCTGTCGTCCGTGCGGGGAATGCGACCTGAAGCCCGAAGAACGCGGCGAACACGAGCACCGGGAACGCGAGGATGGCTGGTTCGTGCTGGGTGAGAAATCCCCGGACAGCCTGCCGGACGTCGGTCTGTCGGACACGCAGGAAAACATCGGCTGCGGCTGGCGCAGTCGTGTCTTCGGAGTACGGGAGCAGCGCAATGTAACACAGCCCCGAGGTGAAAAACACGAGGGCGACGGTCAACCAGACCGGGCCGGTCACGGCTTCGCCGACGAGCGTCGGAAAAAAGAAGCCCGCAAGCACGAGCGCCCCAGACGCGGCACACAGTGGGATCAGTAGCCGGCCGACTATCTCCGCAATGCCACTTGCGTCCGAGGTGGCCATGCCTCGATATTCAGTATCGAAAACATATATTACTATCCCAGAACGCTGTCGAAGCTGTCGACCGTACCGGTCGAGACTATCGTCGCTGGAGTGGTGGCCGGGTCACTCGGAGTTGGCAGGGTCGCTGTCGTCGGTCCCGATGCTGGTCAGCAACGAGTCCGTTGACCCGCGGCCCAGCACCGACTGTCCAAGAAGCCGTCCGCCGATGGAACGGGGATTGATAACCTCGTCAGCGCCGACGGCGCGGAACTTTTCGACGTGCTTCTGGTCAGTCGCCGCTGCGACCGTACGGATGTCCGGATTGACGTTCTTCGTCGCGATGACGGCCAGTACATCGCGTGCGTCGTCGTTGCTCCCCACCACAACACCACTTGCAGTTCCGACGCGGGCATCTCTGAGAACAGCCTCGTCGGTGGGGTCGCCGGTGAGCAGGTTCACACCTTCGCCCTGCAGCGACGCGACCGTGTCCTCGTCGGGCGTAACAACGACCACCTCAGTTTCGTCGCCCAGTTCCTTGAGCAGCGATGCCGTAACGTCTCCGTGTCCGAGAACCACAACGTGGTCCTCGAGGAGTGTGAGTTCTGATGCGGTCATGACTCCGAACGCTGTCGCCATTCGTGATTCGATAGCTGGCCCGATGAGCGCGCCCACGGCGACGGTGAACGCGCCGGTCCCGAACAGAATGATCGAGAGCGAGAACCACCGTGCCTCCGCCGTTACGGGGGTGATGTCGCCGTAGCCGACCGTCGCGATGGTGACGATGACGTAGTAGACGGCGTCCCCCCAACTGTCGAGTTCGAGAAACTGGCCCCGTAGCCCGTAAGCGCCCACAGTTCCGTAGAGAATGACCCCGAAAATCGCTGACAGCGACGCAATCTGAATCGGCGAGAGGTCGAGCGGCTGGTCGAACCGGTGTCGGTTTCGGAGTAACAGCGGGTACGTGACCAGCGTCATCACCAGCAGGGGGATGTCCGTGGGCTGAAACGTGGCAAGCGGCAAGAACGCCAGCCCGAGAAGCACGACAGCTGCCACACGCCAGGCAAGCCGTTTGCGCCGCTGGAGTCCGACTGTCAGGATGCCGAGTAGGAACGCGAACAACACGCCGCCGAACCGGACGGCGGGTAACGGAAGGGTGGCGACTGTGCTCAGTGGACCATGCATCGCAAGCGACGCCCGACTGAGATTCGAAAGCCCGGTCACGAACGCGAGGAGCGCAACCATGCCGGTCAGGACGACCGTCGGCTTCGCACCAGATAGCTCGTCCCATTCGACGAACGGAACCCTGTCGGCCGGATAGAACACGTCCTCAAGTGTCCGGTCCGACGAGTCTTCTGGGACGTTATCCATTGTCACAGTGTTCTCGGAGTCGACATAAAAAACACGCGGCGAGTGGACACCGAACTCAAGGCAATGGGCTCCGTACGATGGTGTCAATGCGTCGATTGTACGGTCCCAGGTGTCGCTGTTCGTCAGGAGTACGTAAACGGAGTTGGAACCGACGCACGCGGAGGTCGGGCAGATGAACGCCGCCGTCCTGTTCGGACTGGGGACGATGATAGCCTGGGGGTTCTGGATCGCGTTTGGCAACGTCGCATCGAGCACAATGGACCCGGAAACCGCGGCGTTTGTCTCCTATGCAGCCGCGACGGTCGTCACAGGCATCTACGTCGCGGTCTCTGACGCGTCGCTCGTCGTCACGAATCGAGGGCTGTTGTTCGCCGGCGCGGCCGGTGTCGCGGCAGCCGTCGGCGTGGTTTCGACGTTCGTCGGCGTAACAGTGGGATCGACATCGGTGGTCTCTACCATCGGCGGGATGTACTTCATCACTGCTGCAGTCATCGGCGTCATCGTCTTCGGAGAATCGATGACCCTGACCAAAGCCGCGGGCATCGGGCTGGCGCTGACCGCGATTATCGTCATCAATCAATGACGGGACACAACTGGTAAGCGCCCGAGAACGTTGTGTGAGCGTGACCTACAACGGCAGGGATTTATACAACGAGGGCAGGTTTGTCCGAGTATGAAGCGAACAATCAGCACCGACGACGCACCGGCCGCAGTCGGCGCGTACAGTCAGGCCACGTCGAACGGCGACCTCCTCATCACCGCCGGACAGCTCCCGCTAACGACAGACGGCGAACTGCTCGACGACGAACCAGTCGCCGACCAGACACGGCAGTGTCTCCACAACGTCGAGGCGATTCTGGAGTCGGACGGGCTCTCGCTCGACGATGTGCTCAAGACCACTGTCTATCTCGACGACATCGACGATTTCGACGCATTCAATGAAGCCTACAGCGAGTTCTTCGAATCGGACCCACCAGCGCGGAGCGCCGTCGGCGTGGGTGCGGTCCCGAAGGGAGCAGCGGTCGAAATCGAGGCTATCGCCACCACCGACTAGCCAAGGGGGCCGGTTCGTATCTTACCGTAGCTCCATCTGCTCGGCCCGCTCAGTAGCCAGCGCGGTCAATTCGTCGACACTGCTGTCCGAGCGGTCCGCAAGGACGCGGAGCAACATCCCGAGCTGTATGGCCGCTGCCTCGCGGAGTTCCGCGGCCTCCTCGGTGTCGTTGCCGAAGTAGTACTCGTGGCGGCCGTCCTCGTGGATGATACCTGTGTACACCGAGCGCAGGTCGGATTCGGTTATCGCGGCTGACGCCTCCGTCTTGACTTCCTCGAATCGCGGGTTCATGGTTTCGCTTGTGACACCGTTCCGCTCCCTCATTGTTTCGACGGACTGAACTGACCATCGCTCTCTCATCAGTCAAGAGATACGTAATGTTTTGAAGCGGGAAACGATCCCAATGTATCCGATCACTCGGCCGGGGTTTTTAGTCGTTCAGCACGACGCACAGAGTATGACACAGGAAACCACGGCCCTCGCTCATTCGACCGTCGTCCGCGTGTCGGCGGAGAGCCAGTCACAGAGCGGGAACCGGGTTCGCTCCGCGGCACGGGCGGCGGCGGACTCGGTCCCGGTCGTCAGGACGGGGCCGACGGGCATCACAGCGGCCACACCGCTGGTGATGATTACGAGTGACGGGCAGACAGCCTTCTACGGCGACCCGTCGCCAGCGACCGTCCGCGACCTCGTCGATGAACTGGAAGCGGGGACAGTACCGACAGCTGCCGCAGACGCGGTCACCGAACACGACCCCGATACGACGTCGCTTCCCGTCCCGGAGCGGGGGCCGCTCTCTGTCGGCCGCCGTGACGTGCTGGGGCCCTGTGGCTGGGTCGCCCCGCTGGACCCGGCCGACTGGTCGTTCGTCTCGACTGAGCAGACCGCCGACGCTGCAGCGGGAGCCGGGCTGCTGGGCCGAGGCCGCGGGGACGCCGCCGCCGATGAACCGATTGCCGAGACGTGGGAAACAGCCAGCACAGCCGACGGTGACCCGGTGGTCGTCTGCAACGCCAACGACGCCAGCGGCCTCCCGACGGGCGACGGCACCCTCCTCTCTGGCGCACCAATGGCGGTCCTCGACGGTATCGCGGCGGTCGCCGAGCACGTAGCCGCCGAGGACGCTGTCATCTACGTAAACGAAGCGCAGACGGCCTTGCAAGCGGACCTTAGAGAGGCCATAGACGCGGTCGCCGACACGCTGCCAGTCGTTCCGCAACTGGTGGCCGGCCCGGACGAGTTCCGCGCCGGCGAACCGACTGCGGCGCTCGAAGCGCTGGAAGGGGCCGACCGCATCGAGCCGCGGCTCCAGCCGCCATCGCCAGCCAAACACGGGCTGTACGGCCGCCCAACGGTCGTCCACACCCCGCGGACGTTCGCGCAGGTCCAGCGGGCCGTCGCCGACCCCGGAGGCCTCGACGCCGACGCCGCGGACCCCGGGACGCGGCTCATGACCGTCACCGGCGACGTGGCCGCACCGGCGACGGTCGAACTCGGGTCCAGCGCCAGCCTCTCGGCGGCCCGCGAGGCAGTCGAGATGGACGGCTCGTTCAAGATGGCCTGCGTCGGCGGCGTCCTCGGTGGCATCACCCGGAACCTCGATGTCCCGCCGACTGCCCAGTCGCTACGGGCGGCCGGGCTCGGAACCGACGGCGTCGTCGAGCTGTTCGACACCGACCGATGTGCTGTCGAAACGGTCGGGAAGCGGGCCCGGTTCGCGTCAACGGAGAACAGCGGCCGGTGTGTCCCCGGTCGCGAGGGGACAAAACAGCTCGCTGAACTCCTGCGTGACGTGTACGATGGTTCCTTCGAGAGTGACAAAATACGCGAACTGGGCCGGGTGATGCGGCAATCGAGCAACTGCCAGACCGGCGCACACGCGCCGCGGCCGGTGACCACCGCCATCGACGAGTTCGAACCCGAGTTCCGCGCCCACACGAACGGCCGCTGTCCCAGCGGCACCTGCACGGAGAAACTATGAGCACAGACAGATCGATTCCACGAGTGCCCGACCTACACGACCCACAGCCGGAGACGCCAGTCACCCGCGAGTTCGAGACCGGAACCGCCAACGACCCCGACGTGGGGACCGACGCGGACGAGCCGACGACGCTCACCGTCGACGGCGAGCCGGTCACTGTCGACCCCGGCTCGACCATCATCGACGCCTTACAGGACCTCGACGACGAGGTCGTCAGCGTCGACCCCGGTGCCGAGGGCGTCGAAGACGACGCGGACGTGCCGGCGCTGTGTTACTACGACCGCGACGGCGACTGCAGCGACGAAATCGGCCCGCGCAGCGAGTGTCGCACCTGCATGGTCGAGACCGAGCAACACGGCCTCGTCCCGTCGTGTTCGTTCCCCGCCGAAGACGGCCTCACCGTCTCGACGGACACTCCAGACGCCGAGGAGGCCCGCAGCGTCAACCTCGACCTCGTGCTGTCGAACCACAACCTCCGGTGTACCACCTGCAACGGCAACGGCCGCTGTGAGCTGCAGGACGCCGCCATCAGCGAGGGCGTCGATCACCCCCGGTATGGCGTCTTCGACGAGCGCGACCAGTACGAACCCATCGACGACACCTCCTCGTTCATCCAGATAGACCGCAACAAGTGCATCCTCTGTAACCGCTGTGTCGACGCCTGCAACGACGTGCAGGTCGAGGGCGTCCTCCGAATCGAGGGCCACGGCGAGGACACCCGCATCGGCTTCCAGTCCGACGCCGAGACGATGCACGACTCCGAGTGTGTCTCCTGTGGCCACTGCGCCACCGTCTGCCCCACCGGCTCGCTGACCGAGAAGGGCATCGGCGGCGCGGCGACGCTCCCGCTGCCGGGCTTCACGCAACGGAACTCCATCGGGACCGTCATCGAACACGAGGACGCCGAGACCATCGACGACACCACCGCCCCCAACCGCGGGTTCGAGCCCGGTGACCCGAGAGCGACGGAGAAAACAGGCCTCGCCAGGTTCGCCTCGCAGGCTAAGCGCCGGGCCGGCGACATCGCCAAGGACTACGGAAAGAAAGCCTTCCTCGCCGGCGAACACACCGCCGAGAGCATCGCCGCGAACACGATGCCCGAGGGCCGCCTGTTCGACATCGCCAGCGCGGTCAGCGATTACCGCCTCTCGAAAATAGACAAGGAAGAGACCACCTGTGGGTTCTGTGCCGTCGGTTGCCGGTTCGAGATGTGGGGCAAGGACGGCGACTCGCTCGGGGTCGTCCCGGTCGAGGACCCCGACGACGCGCCCGCGAACAACTTCTCGACCTGCGTGAAAGGGAAGTTCGGCCACGAGTTCGCCAACAGCGAGCGGCGGGTCACCGAGCCGCTGGTTCGCAACGACGACGGCGAACTCGAACCCACGAGCTGGGACGAAGCCCTCGACTACGTCGCCGAGCGCTTCACCGAGATTCAGGACGACCACGGCATCGACGCGCTGGGCTGTCTGGCCTCCTCGAAGGGGAGCAACGAGGAGGCGTACCTCGTCCAGAAGTTCGCCCGGCAGGTGCTTGGCACGAAGAACATCGACAACTGCGCGCGCCTCTGTCACTCCTCGACGGTCGCCGCGCTCCAGCAGACGCTGGGCTACGGCGCGATGACCAACCGCATCAACGAGGACATCGGCGAGGCCGACGCCTACCTCATCAGCGGCTCCAACACCACGGAGTCTCATCCTGTGCTCGCCACGCGCATCAAGCAGAACGTCCGCGACGGGGCCGACCTCGTCGTGTTCGACCCGCGGAAGGTCGGCATCGCCGAACACGCCGACCAGTACACCCGAACCAACCCCGGCTACGACGTGGCCTGGCTCAACGGCCTGATTCGCTACATCATCGAGAACGACCTCCACGACGAGGACTTCATCGAGCGCAACACGAAGAACTTCGAGGAGGTCAGGGAGAAAGTCCAGGCCTTTACCCCCGAGAAAGTCGAGGAACTGGCGGGCGTGTCGCCGGAGGAACTCGCCTCGGCGGCCGAGACACTCGCCGCGGCCGACAGCGTCGTCTTCGGCTGGGCGATGGGGATGACCCAGCAGAGCCACGGGACGGAGAACCTCATCGCGATGGCCGACCTCGCGCTCGTGCTGGGCCAGGTCGGCAAGCCCGGGGCCGGCCTCTCGCCGTTCCGCGGCCAGAACAACGTCCAGGGCGGCGGTGGCGACATGGGCACGCTGCCGGGGAGTCTCCCGGGCTATCAGAACCCGGCCGACGACGAGGTCGGCGAGAAGTTCGCCGACGCGTGGGGCGAGCGACCGCCCGAGGAACCCGGACTAAAAGTGCCGGAGATGCTCGCCGAGGCCCACGCGGGGAACCTCCGCGGGATGTACGTCGTCGGCGAGAACCCCGCGCTCTCCGAACCGGACATCCAGCACGCCGCCGAAGCGCTGGAGGACATGGAGTTCCTCGTCGTCCAGGACATCTTCATGACCGAAACGGCGGAGTACGCCGACGTGGTGCTGCCCGCTGCCACCTCGCCGGAGAAACACGGCACGTTTACCAACACCGAGCGACGCATCCAGCGGGTCCGTCCCACGTCCGAGCCACCGGGCAAGGCCCGTCAGGACTGGGAAATCACGCAGGCCTTGGCCCGTCGGCTCGGCTACGACTGGGACTACGACCACCCGCGGGAGGTCATGGACGAGATCAACTCGCTCGCGCCCATCTACGGCGGCGTGACGTACGACCGGCTCGAATCCGGCGAGAAACACGGCCTGCAGTGGCCCTGCTGGGACGAGGACCACGAGGGCACGCCATACCTCTACGACTACGAGGAGGGGAACTTCAACTTCGAGGACGGGAAGGCCCGCTTCGTCCCGGCGGACGGCGGCCACCCCGGCGAGATACCGGACGAGGAGTACCCGCTGACGCTCACCTCCGGGCGGGTGCTGTATCACTGGCACACGGGACAGATAACGCGCCGCGTCGAGGGGCTGATGAGCCACGTCGGCGAGAGCTTCGTCGAGGTCCATCCCGAGACGGCCGATAAGCTCAGAATCGCTGACGGCGAATACGTCCGCGTCGAGTCCCGCCGGGGCGACATCGTCGTCAAGGCCCAGGTCACCGACCGCGTCGGCCCGGGGACGCTGTTCATCCCGATGCACTTCGCGGCGGGGGCGGTCAACAAGCTCACCGGGGAGACGTTCGACCCGACCGCCGGCATCCCCGAGTACAAAGTGTCGAGCGTGCGGGTGGAAGTGCTGGGGCCGGAGACGGACGAGACGGTGCTTCGGACGCCAGATGCCGGCGGAAAACAGGTCCGGAAGCGAGGCGCTGGCGACGACTGAGGCGGCGCGGCTGCTTGCAGCCAACACATTGAGATGTGCGTGGTGTTGTGACATCTCCCAACAGGTGCGGCAAATACAATAGTACTTAGTCCGTATCTGGTTCTATATTCTTCTTTTGAATATAATTTGTCCTGTAGTAAACCCAGTACCGATATTTGCTAAGTAAATAAGCAAGGAATGTTTTGATGTGTGTCCAGATAGTGTTACTTTAAGAGAGTTTATTTTCTTTTGCCTCACCACTTACTCACGCGGTCCAACAGGTCGGTCCGCGATTTCGTCAAGGAGGTCGACGAGCGACTCTGTGGCCAGTTCCAGCAGCGTCTCCCCGCGGCCGGCGCTGCCCTCGCGCGGGTCGCCGACGACGCCGTTCTCCGTGAACTCGTCGGAATCGAACGCGAGATTGACGCCGCTTTGCCACTCTCCCCAGCGGTCGCTGCCGCCGTCTGCGGCCTGGTCCAGCCGATCCTCGTGGACAGTCTCCGGGTTCGTGTGCTGGAGCAGCGAGGTTTCCAGCGGTCCACCGTGGCCCATGTCGGCGCTGTGGTCGCCGACCGCGTTGAACCACGTGAACGGGACAGCGAAGGCCTCGTCGTGGCGGGTTATCCGACCCGACACTTCACGCAATGCGTCGATGTTGCCGCCGTGGCCGTTGACCAGCACCACGCGGTCCCAGCCGTGGCTGGCGAGGCTCCCGACGATGTCCCGGACGTAGGACCGGAACGTCGATTCGGTGGTCCATAGCGTCCCTGAAAAGGCCCGATGCTCCTCGGCGACACCGACGGGAACTGCCGGTGCGACGACGACTGGGTTGTCGTAGCGCTCGGCACCGCGTTCGGCGACCGCCTCGGCGTCGAGCGTGTCCGTCCCGAGCGGGGCGTGTGGCCCGTGTTGTTCTGTACTCCCGACAGGAAGCAGCGCCAGATTCGTCTCCACATCCGCCACATCAGTCCAGGTCTCCGTCTGTAGGTTCATAGTCACATGTCCGGAGGCGGCGAGATAAAGCCCGTTCTCTCGGCGGCTTTTACAGTGGTTTCTGGCGCGATCTCGCTATTCAGGAGCGCACCTGAAACTCGAACACCCAAATTGGTAAGTAGATATGCGAATTGAACATGGCCGATCCAGTCAGAATCCCCTGATGATACGAATCACTCGTTGTCTTCAAGTGACTCTACCGCGTTTTCAAGCGCTTCCAGTGCCTGCTCCAACTCCGCAGAAACTTCGCGGTCGTCTACTTCTTCCTTGACAATTTGAATCTGTTTTATCGCTTCTTTCAGTCTGTTTGGCATTTATGTGCTTGAGTTGTCAGGCTCCAACATGATAATATCTGGGTTCCCTGTACTGACCGGGTGTTCCAACTCTGACATGGGACAAAGAAACGCTGTTGGCAACCACAGTTTACAATTGCGAGCCGGTTCCGGACCCGGATTTATTACGTACTGACACGTGCGTTGTGGTAGCATGTCTACAGACTCGGATTCGATTCCGATGACGGTCATCAGCGGCCCCCTCGGCGCTGGGAAGACGACACTGGTCAACAGGCTGCTGAGCGAGCCCGGCGACAGGCGCATCGCCGTCGTCGTCAACGACATGGGGGAGATAAACGTCGACGCCGAGCTTCTCGCGAACGAGGCGGATACGGGCGAGGAGGGCGTCGTAGACCTCTCGAATGGGTGTATCTGTTGCCGACTGCAGGATGACCTCGTCACCGAGGTGACGCGACTTGCCGAAGAACGGTCGTTCGACTACCTAGTCGTCGAGGCCTCCGGCATCAGCGAGCCGATCCCCATCGCAAGAACGCTGACCGTCGGGCCGGACGGGGGCGACCCCCCGGAGGGGTTCCATCTGGATACGACGGTCTCGGTCGTCGACGCCTACGGGTTCTGGAAAGCGTTCGACCCCGAGGAATCGCTTCCGGACACTGCACCCGATCCCGAGCGGCCGCTCACCGAGGTGCTGGTCGACCAGATAGAGTTCTGTGACGTGCTCCTTCTGAACAAGTGTGACATGGTCCCCGACGACGCGCTTGAATCCGTGGAGGCCGCGATCAGAACGCTCCAGCCCCGGGCGTCCATCCATCGAACCACATACAGCAACGTCGACCCCGACGACGTGCTCGGGACCGGACGATTTGATTTCGAGGAGGCCAGACGAGAGCAGGGCTGGAAACAGGCATTAGCCGGGGCGGAGGGTGCAGAGAGCCATGCCGACCACGAACACGACGACGAGATGTCGGCCGCAGCGGCCCACGGCGTCGAGTCGCTCATCTATCGGCGAGACACACCGTTTCACCCCGGTCGGTTCAATGACTGGCTCGACGACTGGGACGGTGCTATCGTCCGCGCCAAGGGGTTTGCGTGGGTCGCCAGCAGGCCAGAGACGGTGCTGGGCGTGAGTCAGGCCGGCCCGTCTGTTCAGGCGGGACCCATCGGCGAGTGGGGCAACGACGACCCGTCCACGCGGCTCGTCTTCATCGGGCAGGAGATGGACGGGGATGCACTCATCGGTGAACTTGACGACTGTCTGGCCACGGACAAAGAGCGAACGGAACCCTTTGCCAGCGATCCGTTCCCGCGGGAAGGGTGAGTCAGGGTGCGCCGTACCCCACCTCATCGCGGAGTTCGTCCCACGACTCGTGAAACCCATAGGTGGACTCGGAGTCGCCGCCCATCGCGTCCTGATAAACGTCATCATAGGACAGGAGCTGCGTCCAGCCGTCGTGGAACCGGTAGCTACAGTACTGACACATAGCTGCTCATACTGGGGAGCAGGATGTATAGCTATCGCCGAAAAATGGGTCGCTGGCTCTGGTGTCAGGGCTCCAGCAGCACCTTGGTGACGCCCTCTTCTCGGTTGTCGAAGGCCTCGTACATTTCGGGGGCCTTCTCGAGGTCGACACGGTGGGAAACCACCCAACTGGGGTCGGCGCGACCTTCGATGATCAGGTCGCGAAGCTCTCGGTTGTAGGACTTGACATTACACTGGCCGGTCCCGAGGGCCTGCCCCTTCTCGAAGAGCAGTCCGAAGTCGATTCCGAGGCGACCCTGTGCGGCCATGTCGTCCGGAGCGCCCGGGTCCTCAGGAACGTAGAGTCCCGGAATTCCCAGTTCGCCGGTCGGTTTCACCGTCCGGATGAGGTTGTTGATGACCACGGCCGGGTTCTCCCGCGCGGGGTCGTACGCGTCGTCGGCTTCCTTGTCCGGGTCGATGGCCTGGTACCCGACGGCGTCGACACCCTTGTCGACACCGCTGCCGTGTTGCTCTTTGATCTGCTCGACCGGATCGCCCTCCTCGAAGTTGATCGGTGTCGCGTCACAGTGTTCCTCGGCCAGTTCGAGCCGGCTCGGGACGCGGTCGATAGAGTATATTTCGGCCGCACCCTTGATCTTCGCACTATACGCGGCCATCAGCCCGACCGGACCGGCTCCGTAGATGGCGACGGAGTCGCCCGGTTCGAGGTTGGCGAGTTCTGTCCCGTGCCAGCCTGTCGGGAAAATGTCCGCGAGCAGCGAAAACGCGTCTTCGTGCCCGTCACCTTCCGGGAGTTTGAGTGCGTTGAAGTCCGCGTAGGGAATGCGGAGCTTCTCGGCCTGCCCGCCTTTGTACGGCCCCATGGCGACGTACCCGTAGGCTCCGCCAGCGAAGCCGGGATTGACGTTCGTACAGAACCCCGTGTACCCGCTCTCGCAGTTCTCACAGAAGCCACAGGCGACATTGAACGGTGCGACGACGCGGTCGCCTGCTTCCAGTGAGGAGACGGCGTCGCCGACTTCGGTGACGATACCCATGTTCTCGTGGCCGAACACGATACCGGGCTCCGCCGCGGTCCGCCCCTCGTACATGTGGAGGTCGGACCCGCAGATACAGCTCGTCGTGATGTCGATGAGTACGTCGTTCGGATGCTCTATTTCTGGTTCATCGACTTCTTCGACAGCCACTTCCTTCGGTCCCTTGTACACAACAGCGTTCATTGACATTGGTTAGCACAACCATATATCACGTAGTATAGCTGTCACTTATAACTAGTCAATTATAATGTATTATTCGCAGTAAGCTAGTGACAGCGAAGTTCAGGGGGCCGCTCCACATCTATAATAGGTTGGAACGCACCCAGAGAGCCCGAAAACCCCGGTGAATCTATTCCCCAGTCGAGGCAGACATCCCCCTCTGTGACGCTGTAAACGGTGTACTGTCGTGCCCTGACAGACGGAGAGTCAGGTAGACCAGCGAAACCATGACCGTGTTTTCGAGCACACTGACCACCAGATGTAGCTCGGATGGGACGGTCACCGTGACGAGGAGAGGCGGGTAATTCATCGATGCGTGGAACAGCGCGACGAGCCAGAGGTTGCCCGTCAATGCGTACACGCTCCCGTAGGCCAGCCCCATGAGCGTCAATCCGATGAGTCTGCCTGCGAGCGCCGAGCTAACACCGTGCCCCGATGCGAGGAACCACCGCGGGAGGTGAAACAGGGCGAACAGGGCCGCGGCGAGGCCGATGCCAGACAGCACCGCGCGCACAGTCGTCCCGCCGACCAGCCTTGTGAATTTCTGTTGCAGGTACGCACGGAAGAGAAATTCTTCCGGGATAGCGGTGAACAGAAGCGAACTGAAAAGCGCTGCGAGATACAGCAGCGGGTGGGCAGCGGTTCTCGACAGTGAGGCTTCGAACCCGGAGACGCCACCCAGTGCGAGGGCGAGCGCAACAAGGTTGTACAGTCCCCAGAACGCGGCGACGACTCCAATGGCGGGACCGAATGTGCGAACAGGCGGGAACAGAGAGCGCGGTGAGACGGACTCGATACTGAGCGCACCGGCCGTGAGTGCAACGAGGCCGACACCCCACATCATTCCCAAGATAGGGGGCGGCGATGCGCCGGGGGAGATGGTCACCAGTCCGGCGAGGACGGTAATCACAAGGAAGTACGTTGCAACGGGAATCAACGGCCCGCCGCTGAAGCTCGGCAGGCCAGTATCAGGGCGCAACATCAGGTCGGCATCTGATGGCCGAGCCAAAATGAACTTCTATCTCGGATTCCGGTGCGAATTCGTCGAGCATAACTGTTCAACGTGTGAATTGGTCGCGGCCTGTGAGGCTGACGTTTAAAACTGGTTTTTAGTCTCTGATAGCTTTAGTATGCTCCCGCTCAACGGATCAAACGCCGGCGACCGCCTGAGACTGGTCCCGGCTGCCAGCGCCCTCCCCCCTATCGGTTTCCGAGGATCGGAATCCGTCCAATCCGGTTGTCCACACGACAACGGACATAGCCCGTCGACCCCGTTGTCAATTGCGCGACTCACAGTGCGTTTGGAGTCCAGTTTGGAGCCACACCACAGACCGAACGTAATCATGAAACGACGTGTACGCCGGTTAGACTTGTTCTGTGTGAATTTTCGTCTGTCTGTTGTCACAGCCGACGTGTGCTGTGATATGTCGCACCGAGTAGCCGAGCAGTTCCGTACGGCGCTCGATACTGGACCAGTGTTCCCTAAGCGCCCGGCGCTCCACGTGCCGGCGGTACTATCGCGACAGGTGGTCCGCGGTGCGTGATCGGACTGTACTGCTGTTGGCCGTCGTCGCAATCGCGTCGCTCACTGGTAGCATCGCAGTTCTCGCAGTAACAGGGCCGACGGACGCCCGTCCGGATAGGGGAGGTCTCAAGTCAGTATCGATGGCAAACGGTTCCGCCGGCCAGTTCACCGAGCTCCACGCGGCCGGTGTCACGGGTTCGAACGTCTCGGTCGGGATTGTCGACCCAACTGGATTTGATACGGAGTCGAAAGCGATCGCCGGGCACGTCGCCGAGACGCGGGCCTTCGGTGCCGGTCCGGCAGACGAGACCGGCGAGGCCCATGGGACCGCGACAGCTGTCGTCGTGTCACGGACCGCACCGGACGCAGACCTGTATCTCGCCCGGGTCGACAGTGTCGACAGTTATCAGCAGGCAGTCGACTGGCTGGTCCGAGAGGACGTCGATGTGGTCGTCGCACCTGTTTCGTTCTACGGACAGCCGGGCGATGGGACCGGCCCCGTCGCTCGGAGCGCGACCCAAGCGACGGAGCGTGGGACAGTGTTCATCGCCCCGGCCGGTAATCTCGCGGAATCCCACTGGTCAGGGCAGTACGCCGTCGATACCGTCCAGAATCAGACGGTCGCGTTTACCAACGGGAGCAGACAGAATTACATCCGAGGTGGGACCAAAATCGCGGTCTGGCTCTCGTGGGAACAGGCCCACGCAGACGAGGATTACACGGTCGAACTGTATCGAACGAACGGCACCGACGCCCGTCTCGTCGCGCGCTCACAGCCCTACCGCGGCGACGACGTACCAAACGAACGAATCGTTGCTGATGTCAGACCCGGCGACTACTATCTCGCGATTCGCGGGCCGGCATCGCCGACTGGTGCACGGTTGCGGCTCGTTTCACCGACGCACGAGCTCCAGCACGCGTCTACTCGAAACAGCATCGTCGCTCCGGGGACGGCCCGCAAAGCGATTACTGTCGGGGCATACAACAGCCGAGTCGAGCAGCTCGAACCGTTCAGTTCCCGAGGCCCGACGGTCGACGAGCGGACCGGTGTCGACATCGTGGCCCCAGACAGGAAGTTCGCCGCCGCCGCACCTGACGGCTTTGTCGGCTCTTCGGCCGCAGTCCCATACGTCGGCGGGACAGCGGCCCTACTGCTTGAGGCAAACAAGTCGTTAACGCCCCACGAAACAGAACGCCTACTGGAACGGACCGCCAGAGACGTGGGACAGCCGGGACTCGACAACGAAACCGGCCACGGGGCGGTCCGTCCAGTTCGTGCAGTCCGAACTGCACAGAACCGCACTGACGGTTAAATATCGTTTTAACCCAGCCACAGGCCTTTGAGCGTCCCGTGTCATATATCCGATAGTGGCGTTATGTCGAGCCTCATCGAAAGAATACAGGAGCGGACCGGGACAGCTGACGAGTCACCGCGAGTACTCGATGTTGCAGAGAACGAAACCGACGACGTACTCGATGCGCTCGCCTCGGACACCAGCCGGTCGCTGTTCCGTACGCTGTACGACGACCCCGGAACGCCGTCGGAGATAGCGGACCGGTGTGACACGTCGGTTCAGAACGTCCACTACCACGTCTCGAACCTCGAAGACGCAGACCTCATCGAGCCGGTCGAAACGGTGTATTCGTCGAAGGGTAACGAAATGACCGTATACGGTCCCGCGAGCGACCCGATTGTACTGGTCGGTGACCGTGACCTAGCGCCGCGCATCCAGCAGTCGATGAGCAATGTCGTCACGGGGATAGGACTAATCGGCTTTGCGAGTCTTTTCGTCCAGTGGGGTGCAGAACGACTGGCAGACACAACCGCCGGAGCCGAGGTTTTGGCTCCGGCAAGTCCGAATGCAGGGCCAGTCGGTGGAACCAGCACGCTCGCATGGTTCGTTTTCGAAGTCGTCGAGCCGGGCGTGCTGTTTTTCTGTCTCTGTCTCACCGTTCTCGGTATCGCTGCGGTACTGGCTGACAAATAACTCTGGGCGAACTGTGTCGTAAGAAATCCACTCCCGCTGTGGTCGGTTTGAGCGCAGGGACCCATAGCTCACCGGCACTGCTGTCAGAGTCATTTCAGTGGGAGCGAACGTCCGAGCAGAAACATCGCCTCGAACAGTCTCGATATCGTTTCAAAACCAGACGGGGAGACGACTGTCGCGGCGTCAGTTCATGATGGACCGCAAGCACAGCCCCACGCCAGCGATAGCGAGAACGCCGCCGACGGCGATAGCGCCGGCACCGATTTCGAAGTCCCCGTCCTGTGACTGCTGTGCGGCCGTGTCACCGGTAACTGAATCAACCCCATCGGAAGCCGCGTCCGTAGACGAGTTGGCGCCATCGGTAACCACCAGCGTTCCGATTGCGTCGGGCTGGCCGGTCGCGTCAGTCCCACGGTACAGCGACAGGTCGTAGTCGGTTGCAGCGAGTTGCGAGTCAAGGGCGACCTCCGAACCCGACTCGACCGCCACGGCATCGGCATCCGCCGCGGTTTCGAGAGTGGGTTCGTCGTGTCCGGCCGCCGTAGTGTCAAACAGGAGACCGACACGATCATCCCCGTTCCCGTCGCGGACGGTCGCGTTAATCTCGTAGTTGCTGGCCGGGCTGCCAATAGAGATAGTGGCCGCGTCAGCGCTTGTGAGAACGATTGAAATCCGACCGGTGTCGCCCTGCTGAACGTTCGATACCGACTCCTCGAAGCCGAATTCGGCAGTCTCCTCGACCTCGAACTCTTCGGTTGCCGTCTCGTTTGCTTCGATGAGGAGGGTCCCGGTGGTTGGCGTGGCGTCGGTTTCTCGGCTCTCGAACACGCGATAGGTGTACGCTGCGGGAGCAAGCGTCGACGAGAGGTCAGGCTCTGTCGCAGTTACGGTGAGCGAGTCGCCGTCGTCCGCGACACTGAGGGTCTCTGAGTCTGTGCCGGCGGCCGCGGTGTCGAAGAGAACCAGCACTTCACCGTCATCATCCTCATCACTAACAGTCGCGTTGATCTGATAATTGACCGCCTCACTGCCGACGGAGAGCGTTTTGTCGCCGCCGTCACTCATCGAGATCGGGATTTCGGCTGTACCACCCTGGGGGACCGTGACGACCTTGTCGTCGGAGTCAGTCTCTGTCGGAGTCTGGATGTCCGGTACCGGGTCGGTGCAGTTGCCGTCGCACTCAGCGACGGTTCCAGTCCGTTCAAACAGCGTATCGCCGTCGACATGGGCAGAGAGTTCGTAGGACGTGTTCGCCGGCACGTTAGACATGTCGAACTGGGCGACGAACGTCCCGTTGGGCTGCACGCTGACCTCTCTTTGTTTAAGAAACGGGGACGACGCATCTTCCGACACAAGTCTGACCGTCATCTCCGTCCCGGATTCCAGCGTGGTCTCCCCGGTGACCACCTGTTGTTCGTCGGCGTACAGCGGCAGGCTGTCCTCTGAGACCGTGGCTTGCTGCTCCGCAGCGGTAAGGCCCGGACCCGTCGCCGCCACGGCAATAAGCATCGCGGCCAACGCTACCGACCGAACGCTCACAGAATCACCTCCCGAGGTCTGAGCATCTCTGCGTACGTTTGAAAGCGATGCTGCCAACAGTACCGCATCGCAGGTGGAGGGCAATTCGCTGGCATACGGTTAGCAATTATGAGGGGATTGAAAAACTGCCTTCGATAGCTTAAACTCGCGTTGAATTCGGCAGTGCCGGTCCGGACCGGTAGCCCATCGAGGCCGTCCTGATACGAATAGTACTATTTCTGACGGCTCCTCGGCGGCGATAATTTGCGTGATATTCACAGACACACTAGTTTTGTACTATGAGACGGCAGGACGCGGAAAGTTCTGATAGATTCAGTATTTTTATGGTAATTTCGGTATTGTTGACTAGTATGCGAACGGTCCTCGCAAACCAGCTCTCCAACGTCCGGGTCGTGAGTACCGATGGCCGCGAAGTCGGCACACTGCAAAACATTACCGTCGACACGGCCACGGGAGAGCTTCAATCGATCGTCATCGACAGCGACGTGCAGGAGATATTCGGCGTTGAGCGGGATCCTGACGGGGATGTTCGATTACCAGCATCCCTCATCGAATCGATGCGGGACCACCTGACCATTCAGCCGCCTGCACAACAGGGTGTCGCAGGTAGCGGGACTGTGGACTCGTAGGCAACCCGTCAACTGTTTAAACAGTCCGGAACGAATGCAGTGTTAGCCGACTGTATTCAACTGTCGTTGGCTGATGGGGAGGCGTGCCTACGGGACTTAGAGTTGATTTTGCGAGTTCGATACGCTCTGTGCTGTGATTCTATAGAATGGGCAGTCAGCGACTTCGATACGTAGCGACTGGCATCGGTGAGACAGGCGACGGGTCACCGTAACATCGCGTCAGCGTACTCACCCGCCGTCTGTCGGGCCGTTTCGAGTTCCGCAGTGTCATCCAGCATCACCGCGCGGGTCCGGGCACCGTCGATGATCGTCAGCAGCGAACGGGTAACGTGTTCCGCGTCGACATCGTTGAATACACCCTCGTCGATGCCGTGGTTGATGACCGCCTTGAGCAGGTACCGAATATACTCGTCGTTCTGGCGGAACCGGTCGCTGAACGCTTCCTTGTACGGTGCTTGACTCCGCATTTCTAGCAGTGCGACCGAGAGGTCGGGGTTTTCTTGGAGTTTGACCAGTAATTCATCAAGCAAGATGTCCAGTCGTGCTTCGGGGTCCGTCGTCTCGACATCGTGAATCGAATCAACGAACTGCTCCAGCAGATAATCGAGAAAGGCCGCCAGCAGGTCGTCTTTCGTGTCGTAGTAGTAGTGCACTGCAGCCGTCGATTTGCCGTACTCGTCCGCGATCCGTTTTATTGTGAGGTCAGCGTAGCCGTGCTCACGCAGCGCGCGGTAGGTCGCTTGCATTATCTCCTCGGTCTGGTCCGAGAAGGTCCGGTCCGATGGTCCAACCATTGTGTACCGGTTTCTCCTAAGGTTGGATAACCGTTGTGACCCGCATACTATTGCGCGGATGGATTATTAACTAGTTAATCCGATTGTCCCTTTTCTGTCCCTGAGAGTTGTTTATATCTCCATTTTCTGGCATCACAGCGTTTTTGACTAATCGGTTAGTAAGCTCAATCACAGCCGCCATGGATGACGATACAGCTACCGAGATTCTTGGGGCGACGTTCCGCGCCCTCTGCCAGCACGGGTGTGCCGCGCTCACGGTCAAAGACATCGCTGCCGAGGCAGACCGGAGCAAAGCGACGGTGCACTACTACTACGACAGCAGAGAGAACCTCTGTAGGGAGTTTCTGGATTTCTTGTGCGAGCGGTACACTGCAAGGATACTTGACGTGGACGGGAGTACACCGCGGGAAGAACTCGACTCGCTGTTGGATACAGTTCTCACTGATGAGCGACAGACGCCCGGTCAGGAGTTCAGAACGGCAATACTCGAAATAAAGGCACAGGCCCCGTACAACGACGCCTTCCGGACACAGCTCGCCAAGTTCGATGCCGTTCTCTTCGACCGGTTCCGTGAAATCATCGCGGCTGGCATCGAAACCGGTGAGTTCGATAGCGCGGTCGAGCCGGCCGTCACAGCGCAGTTCCTCGTGACCGGGATTACCGGAGCGCATGCTCGACACGTCGCTACGGACCGCTCGATAGACCAATTCAGCGAGGCAATTACGCGATGCGTTGAGACCGATTTCCGAGCGGAGACGCCAGTGGAGGCGACCCGCTGATGGGTGTTCGAAGTCGCGTTAGTGCCCTATTCAAGGGCCCCGAGGAGTTCGATCTCACGTCGGGTGGCATCGGGAAGCCGCTGTTCTTCCTCTCGATGCCGATTGTGATTACTAATCTCTTCCAGACCGCGTACAACCTCGCAGACACGTTCTGGCTCGGCCAGTACAGCACGGACGCGCTGGCGGCGATTAGCTTCGCGTTCCCGATGGTGTTCCTCCTCATCTCGCTTGGGATGGGGATATCCGTCGCCGGCAGCGTCCTCGTCGCGCAGTTCACCGGCGCGGGCGAGGAGCGCGACGCCGAGTACGCCGCCTCACAGACGGTCACGTTTGCCGTCATCGTCTCGTTCGTTCTCGGCATCGCGGGCTATCTTGGCGTCGATACGTTTCTGAGTCTGATGGGGGCGTCCGCAGACGTTCTCCCCATGGCGACCAGTTACATGGAGGTCATCTCACTCGGCCTGCTGTTCATGTTCGGCTTCTTCGTCTTCGTCGCGCTCATGCGGGGCTATGGGGACACGATAACGCCGATGCTCGTCATGTTCGGTTCGGTCGTGCTCAACATCATCATCGACCCGTTTCTGATATTCGGCTGGACAGTCGTCGAGAACGCGCCGCTCGTCGGGACGATTTCGTTCCCCGAACTGGGCATCGAAGGGGCCGCTATTGCGACCGTTTTTTCACGGGCGCTGGCGCTGGTTGTGGGGCTGGCGATCATGTTTCGAGGGAACCGCGGCGTCCAGATTCACCTCCGCGATATGGCTCCGGACCTCTCGTATCTCCGCCGCCTCGTTCGCATCGGTCTGCCCGCGTCCATCGAGGGGACGGGCCGGGCGCTATCGATGAACCTGCTGCTTGTCATCGTCGCAATGTTCCCGGACACGGTCGTCGCCGCCTACGGCATCGGAACGCGCGTGTTCTCGGTCGTTTTCCTGCCGGCGATCGCAGTTGCTCGTGGCGTTGAGACGATGACCGGGCAGAACATGGGGGCCGATAAACCGAACCGGGCAGCGAAAGCGGCCGGCCTCGCGGCGACGGTGCTGTTCGGTGTGCTCACCCTGGCTGGCGTTCTCGTTTGGTTCACTGCCGCACCGATAGCAGACCTGTTTACGACGGACGCCGAGGTCGTCGATATCACGACGCAGTTCCTCCGCTACGTTGCGCTGTCCTTCGGGTTTATCGGGATTATGCGGGCCTACACCGGAAGCTTCCGCGGTGCCGGAAGGACGCTCACCGCCGCAGCGATATCGGTGGTGATGCTCGGCGTCATCCGCTTCCCGATCGCGTGGTTCGCCGCGGCCCCGATGGGTGAATCCGGCATCTGGCTGTCGTTCGCTGTCTCGAACGTCGCAGGGGCGCTCATCGCCTACGGCTGGTATCGGCGCGGGACGTGGCAAGACAGCAACCTCACCGAAGCCAAGGTGGATATTGACGAGGCAGGCATGGAGATATCAGCGGACGGAGACTGACAGTCAGAGACGACAGGCCGTGTGACACCGCGCAAGTGAACCAATGCTTTCAGGGGGGCAAGCGTTACTGCTGCTATGCCCGCAGAATCGAATCCCAACCAAGGCCCCTCATCTCCGCTGTTCGCGGCTATCTACGACCCTGTCACGGCGCTCGTTGAGCGGACGCTCTTACGGCCACATCGTGAGTACCTGGTGGCGAATATGGATGGCACAGTGCTGGACCTCGGCGCGGGAACCGGCACGATGTTTCCGTATTTCGATCGGATTGCGACCGACTCGACAGCGTTTCACGCTACCGAGCCGGACCCGCACATGCGGCGGCAGGCAGAGGAGAAGGCAAACGCGCTGGCCACGCCGATTCGTATCGAGTCGGCACCAGCAGAAGCCCTCCCGTACGACGAGGGCACGTTCGACGTCGTCATCGCCTCAATGGTGTTCTGTACGATTCCGGACACCGAATCCGCGCTGAGCGAAATGACCCGTGTACTCAAGCCCGGCGGCGAACTGCGGTTTTTCGAGCACGTCATCGACGACGGATGGCGCGCCCGGATACAGTCGGCCCTCGCACCGCTCTGGAAACGACTCGCTGGCGGTTGTCATCTCACCCGGCAGACGGGGTCGCGACTCGCCGCGGCCCAGTCGTTCGATGTCGTCGAAATCGAGCGGCTCAATCTCGGTGTCACACCGGTCCGCCCGTTTGTTCGGGGACGGCTCCGCAAGCGCTCGGTGTCTCCGGCGGAGTAACTCGGCGGCGATTAACTCTGGCTCTGTGTGACAGACCCCTCCTCGTTCGGCTGGATAACGACGAACCCGTCGTCGCCGGTGAACTCCATCTGTATCGATTCCCCGGAGGTCTGTCCGATTTCGAACGTCTTGTTCATCTCGATAGACGGCGAGAGGTTCGAACTCCACGCGACGGTCGCGTCAGGGTCGGTGAACACCGGCGGTGTCATCACCAGCGGGTCGCCGTGTGTCGTCAGCGCGACCTCGCCGGGCCCGGTGAGGTAGACGTTCGTCAGGCCGCCGGCAGCCATGCCAGAGAGACTGCCGACAGTGTTGATTTCGTAGTCGACAGTTGATTCGAACGCGAGCACGTCAGTGCCGTTGACCGATATCGATTCTCCGTCATCGAGGGTCAGCACCTGTACCTTCTTGCCGTTCTCGGCTACGTAGAGGTGCCCGCTCCCCTCGGCTTCCATGACCGGCGTCCCTTCACCGCTCACGGCCTCCTTGACAAAGCCCGTGATACCGCCCTCCGCCGAGGACTTGCCGGTGAACGTGACCTCACCGGTGTACGCGACCATCGATCCGGCTTTGACCATCACTGTGCCGTCAAGCGGGATATCGAGCAGCCTGTTGTTCTCTTTCTGGAACCCATCGCCGCCGTCTGCAGGGGCGTTGGAGCGGACGAATTCCTGTAGATCCATAACTACACCGAACCACTGGATAGGCCATACGCATAGGCTTCCTGAAAGATTAAAACGCATTTTGTGCGAAGAGGTACCACATAGATGTGGGCAGACAACACTCGAGAGGGGCGGAGCCGAATAGCGGTATATCCGAATAGCTATTCCGTATCGCTATACAGACGTTTGAGGAGGTCAGTAACGCCAGCTTTGGTTTTGAGATAGCGCCGCTCGCCATCGGGCGTCCGGACAGCGTAGTCGTACACGACGCTGTCCGGGACGTACCACCGGTCGCCGTACTTCGAGAGTATCTGGTCGGTCTCCCCACCATCTGTGACTTCAGACGGTTCGCGGCCGGGTGTCTCGTCACTGGTGGCCGCGTACTGACCCTCGGTTTCGACTTCAGATTCAGACGGCGTTTCCGCCGCCGTCTGTCGAGTGCTGTCGCCTGCGATACAGAGGTCGCTGGACAGTGGGTAGTCACCGGGCATCCCGGCAGCGTGGTCCTCTGAGCGACCGGCCTTCAGCGCTTCGCGCATCAGGATGTCCTGTGCGCTTATCACGCGCTCGCCGTCAGCCGGATAGCGCTGGTGGTACTCGCCGTCGCTATCCATCTCCCACAGCTTGCGGTTATCCGCGAGAACGAGTTCGAGATTGAAGCGGAGCTGTCGCTGGATTTCGGGATTCGCGACAGGTGTGACGGCTTCGACACGGTAATCGAGATTGCGAGTCATCCAGTCGGCACTGCCGATGTAGTATTCCGGCTCGCCCCAGTCGTCTTCCGGGCCTGGCTCGGCCCGTGCGCCGTTCTCGAAATAGAAGATACGGGAATGTTCCAGAAAGCGGCCCACGAGCGAGTAGACAGAGACGTTTTCGCTAATGCCCTCCAGTCCGGGTCGGAGGCGACAGATGTCGCGGACGATGAGGTCGATGTCGACGCCGGCCATCGATGCGCGGTACAGTTCGGCAACGATGGCAGGGTCTTCGAGGCCGTTGACCTTTGCGACAATACGAGCAGGGCGACCAGCCTGCGCGTGCTGGGCCTCCCGGCGGATACACCGGGTGAACTCCCGGCGCATCGTTACCGGCGCGATGAGGAGTTCTCGAAACTCCTCGTCCAGCGACGGGCCAGTGAAGAAATTGAACACTTTGGTCAGGTCGCGGCCGATATCCCGGTCAGCAGTCAACAGCCCGAGGTCGACGTAGCCCTTCGCGGTTTCTGAGTGGTAGTTCCCGGTCCCGATGTGAGAGTACAGCTGGACGCCGTCATCTTCCTCGCGAACCACGAGCGCAGTCTTCGTGTGTGTTTTCAGACCAACCGTCCCGTAGGCGACGTGGATACCGTTTTCCTCAAGTTTCCGCACCCATTCGAGGTTGTTCTGTTCGTCGAAGCGGGCCTTCAATTCGACCATCACCGCGACCTGTTTCCCGTTTTCGGCGGCCGTTATCAGCGACTGGATTATCTGTGAGTCGCTTGCCGTCCGGTAGATAGCCGCTTTCACTGCCAGAACATCGGGGTCCTCTGCCGCTTCCGAGAGGAATCGCTGGACGGTGTCGGTAAAGTCGTGGTACGGATGATGCAGCAGGATATCCCCGTCGCGAATACGGCTGAACACGCTCGCACCAGTCGACTCGGACGCAGTGCTCGGTTGCTGTCGGTGGCTGTCAAGTCGGGGATGGGGCTGTGGCGTCCACTCGTCAAGCGAGAGGTCCGGCCGGTCGAGATCGGTCAGCTCAGCGAAATCTCGGTAGTCCAGCGGTCCCGGGAGGTCGTATATTTCGCGTTCGTCGAGACCGAGTTGTGTGGCGAGCGTCGAGCGAATCCGGGAGTCCGCGTCTTCGGAGATCTCCATTCTGACGACCGACGCGAAACGCCGCTGTTCGATGACATCCTCGACCATATCAATGAGGTCCTCAGCGATTTCCTGATTTCGGCGGACCTCCGCGTTGCGAGTCAATCGGAACAGAGCCGTGTCGACGATTTCGACGTTTGGTAACAGCAAATCGAGGTTCGCGCGGATGACCTCTTCGAGTGGGACGTACCGCGTTTCGTCCCCAATCTGGACCAGACGGGGTCTGTTCGGCGGAATCTTGATCCGGGTGAACGTCGGGTCCTCGGCGTTTGGCTGTCTGGTGAGAACAGCGAGTGACAGCGACCGGTTTGAGATAAACGGGAACGGGTGCGCCGGGTCGAACGAAAGCGGGGTCAGTGTCGGTAGCACAGACTCCTCGAAGTAGGTGCGCAGCTCCGACTGCTCCGCGGCAGTCGCGTTATCGTAATCCAGAATTTCGATGCCTTCCGCGGCAAGCGCGGGGCGAATCGCATCACGGTAGCAACGGGCCTGCGTCGCAAGCATCGGTCGGAGCGTCTCGTGGACTTCCTCCCATTGCTCCCGTGGCGTCCGCCCGTCCGGCGCTGTCTCGGTAACGTCGGCCTCTGTCTGTTGTTTGAGGCCGCCGATACGCTTCATCGTGAATTCGTCGAGGTTTCGGGTGACGATAGCGAGGAATCTGACCCGTTCCAGCAGCGGATTCCGTTCGTCCAGTGCCTCGTGAAGCACGCGCCGCTGGAAGGCGAGCGCACTCAGTTCACGGTTGAGATACAACGACGAGTCGGTCAGATCGACATCCGCCGGCTCGTAGGCAGGAACATTCAGTCCTGAATCTGGGTCCATGGATTACACAGACGTGGGTGGGGCGCGTTCCGGATCGACAATACTGTCGGCCGAGCGGTCTTCGTGAGTTGTCTCCGGTTCGACAGTTATGAAGTCGCCTGTGGAACACTGGTACGCCGTCAGTTGCCCGCCGTACACGCACCCGGTGTCCAGACCGACCGCGTTGGGTGTCTCGAACGGCTCGGAAAGCACCGTGTGACCGAAAAATATGCGAGGACGGTCACGGCGCGTTTCGAACCAGTACGGGCGGTCGTAGCTCCCGTCGGGGACAAGAGACCGCATGTTCAGCAGTTCGGTCAGTTCGTGTTCCGCGATGGGCTTGCGATGGTCGACGCCGCCGTGGACCACCAGCGAATCGTCCCACGATATCGCCGCCGGGAGCGAGGCGATCCACGAGAGGTCGTCGTCAGTCAGCGACGGTATCGATTTGCGGCCGTCGATGAGTTTCTGTTCGTTGTTTCCTCGAACCGTACGGAAGTTCGGCGTTTGCCGGACGATATCGATGACACCGGCGCTGTCCGGACCTTTTCGAACGAGGTCACCGACAAAGACGACGAGTTCGTCCGTAGTGGGGTCCAGCCGGTTCAGGAGTCGTTCGAGCGCCGGGCGGCAGCCGTGGATGTCGCCGACAACGTAGATTTCCTCCCATTCATCGCTGTTGATTCGCTGGTGTGATGCGTCGAGATCCGGGTGAAACGTCGGTGATGCGACCATCTATATGGAGCCGTTGGTGGTACGTCGGTGAATCTGGTATAGGTACTTTATATGTTGTCTATATAGCTGTACGAGAGCGAATATATGCCCGCTACCTGCTGAGAAACTGACCGATTACCCCTCAACAGCATCTTTTGTGTTTTCGACGTCCAGTCCGAACAGTAACCCGGCTAGAAACAGCAGTTCGTTACCCTGATAGTACTGTTCGAGCACGAAGTTTACCAGCCCGATATCCGGCGTGGTCGCCCCCAACAGTACCAGAACGAGCGCGAACGCCGCGGCGAGGCCGGCGATCAACCGGACGACGATGCCTGAGAGCAGCCCCACCACGAAGACGACAACAGCTGTGAAGAGAGTCATAGCCCGCTCCAGCGTGTCAAAACCGTTGATCGGACTGGGATTCGCATAGAGCACACAACGCTTCCGCCGTACTTAGTTCTACCAGCGGCAGGCAAAACAGAGCCGCGTCGCTCGATTTCGGCAACGATAGACGCCAGACAGCCCTCGCCCGGGTCGAAGTATGAGTCGTAGTCAGCAACGAGAGCAGAGACGGTCACGTCTTGCTAGCCGTCGGGGAGCGGCCCAGCGTCACGAACCCAGCGTGGCCGACGGCGTGCGTCCGGCGCGGTATGCCCACAGAAGTCGCCCTGCAGCAACCAGTACTCGTGGGTACTACCACCACCGATCAGAGTGAAGAGACGTCGTCGACCGACGAGTAGCCGCGTCTGGTCACATCTGTTTGCCCTGCCGTAGCTGGTCGCCTGCGGCTGAGTCACAGGTGTACCGATAACTCCGTCGGGAGTAACGCGCTCGAAAGCGGGTCTCGGCGGAGCCTGTGCCACAGCCCGTAGGCTTCATGTCTCGGCCACAAGTAGCAGAGCTATGCCGACCTGGGACGAGCGATACCGAACGGGCACGTACCCGCAGCGCCCGGACCCGCATCCGGTGTTAGAACGATACTTGCCGACCTTTCCACCGGGTCGGGCACTTGACATCGCGACCGGGACTGGGCGGAACGCGGTGCCGGTCGCAGCAGCCGGGTACCGCGTCGATGGGGTCGACCAGTCGCGTGCGGGGCTACAGATTGCCCGCGAAAACGCACACGCCGCGGGCGTCGAAGACAATATCGAGTGGATACAGGCAGACCTCGAGTCGTTCGCATACCCGGCGTCGACGTACGACCTCATCACGGTCAGCTTCTATCGCCCCGTCGACCGCCTCCCCGATATCATCGAGGGGCTGGCCGACGGCGGCTGTCTGTTCATCCAGCACCACCTCCGGACGACCGACGACGTGGACGGCGGCCCCTCTGGGGACCGATACCGGTTTGCTTCCAACGAACTACTAAGGGCCGGACTCGGATTGACTGTGTTACACTACGACGAGCGGACCACGACGACGGACGGAACGACTGCCGCCACCGCGCAACTGGTCGCCAGAAAGACACAGGGCAGTCGACAGTCGTATCCAGACATCGCGGAGTGAGTTGGGAAGCGACCGCCGCCGACAGGACACGGACGCAGGGCGGACGAAGCCGTTCGGGACCGACACTTTCCGTGGTGCGGTCGACCCCACTCGTATGGACTCACAGCGAAGGGAAGCGAGGCCCCCCAGTCGGCACGAACTGTATCGAACCAGTGTACCGAGGCGTCCACAGTCAGTCATAACTCCACGCACGGAGAGTGAGCGATGACGGCGACTGACTTCGACGCCGTCCGGGACTACGACGACGACCAGTTTTCGGCCGTCGAGGTGTTCCGCAGTGACCGACTGAAAGTCGTCTGTGGCTACTTCGAACCCGGACAGTTCATCCCGGTCCACGCGCCCGGGAGCGACGTAGTGATACACGTCCAGTCCGGGACCGGTGTCGTTCGTGACGGGGACACGAATCGGACAGTCGAACCGGGCGACGTGGTAGTCGTCGAGGCTGATACCGACCGCGGCGTCAAAGCGGACGTGGACAGTCGGCTGGAAGCGTTGCTGGTGACCGCGCCGCCGCCGAGCGACGCCGAGCACGAACCGGTTCGGAGAGGGCTCAGGCAGAACGAATTCGACCCATAAGCCAGATCAGAGGGTGGTGCTATGGACGCCCCACCAGAATGCGGCAGTCGGTGGGAACGACGGCAGCGTCACCCGCCGCGGGGTCCACAGAAACGGCATCGACGGCATGCGTCACAACTCATCGATGATTTCGCTGGCGAACGTCGTTATCGCCGCCTGTGGCTCCGCCGCTCGAAGGCCAACGATAACGTGGTCAAGGCCATAGTCATTGAGCCGCCTGAAGTACTCCCGGAACCATTCGACGCCGGCCCGGTATCCCAGATGGAGCGGTTCGGGTTCGGCCGTCGGGTCAGCAGCGAACGCAACCTGAACGGCAATCGTGAACGGCTTCTCGGGTGCGTGACTTCGCCACGTGTCGAGATACGACTCCAGGGTCGACTCTGGGAGGTGATAGAATATCCAGCCGTCGCCGTTCTCGGCAATCCACTCCGTGGACTGTCTGGCGTTCCCGGTCGGAAAGACCGGGAGCGTGTCCGTCGTCGGCTTCGGGAGGACATCCAGTTCGCCGTCGATGTGGCCCCAGGAGCCGTCGAGCGTGGGGTATTCCTCACGCCAGAGGGCACGAAGCGCGGCAACGCTTTCGCGGACGAGA